>JAFDCW010000021.1:0-14697 GCA_019312705.1 Deltaproteobacteria bacterium | reverse complement strand
AGGGCGGCCGCCCTGGTGACGGTCGCTTCGTCGAGGCGTTCGAGGCCGTCGATGGAGATGTTCTTGGTCGCGAAGGCGGGGGAGGTGCGTACATGACGCTCGACGAGGCGTCCGACGGCGAGGGCCGCCGCGACGAGCACCAGGAGCATTAGCAAGCGCAGAGTCAGCAGGATGACCCGACGGGCACGCTCCCAGGCCCCTCGCAGGCGCTCGCGAAACGCGGTGACGCGTTCTCCGAGGGGCTGCTGGGGCGGTGGAGCGACGGGCTCGGGGCGGCGACTGTTGCGCGAAGACGGGATGACGGGAGAGAGAGAGCGGCGGCGGAAGAGCCCGCTCACCATGCCCCGCTGGTCATCGGCGACGACCTCGGGAGCGGATGGGCGGCGCCGGGGGCCATTCTTCTTCTTTTTGGGGCCGGCGTGCTTCGACCCGTGGGAGCCGGGGTGCTTCGAGGCGTGCTCGCGTTTTGCCGGCGCCTTCCGCGACGCCTTCCGACCGCTGCCCTTGCTCCCGGACTTCCCCCGCCGCTTCCCGTTGTGCCCGGTCCGCTGGCGCCCGGCCTCGTCCCGCTCCCGCGACTTCCGCGCAGCCCCCATCAGTCGGCGGCCCGTTCGTCGAGAATGGCCGCGAGCTCGGGGCCGGTTCGCGTGATGTCTCCGGCGCCGAGGGTAATGACGATGTCTCCAGCTCGGGCTCTCTCGGCGATTCGAGGAGCGAGGGCCGCACGGCTGGCTACATGGCTGACGTCGTGGTGTCCGTGGGCGCGAATGGCGGCGACGAGATGTGCCGAGTCGGCCCCTTCGATGGGCGCCTCTCCGGCGGCGTAAACATCGGTGACCAGGAGCACGTCGGCACGATTGAACGCGCGGGTGAGCTCGTCGAAGAGATGGTGAGTACGGCTGTAGCGGTGCGGCTGGAAAGCCACGACCAGGCGGCGGCCATAGGCCCGCTGGGCGGCGTCGAGGGTCGCCTCGACCTCCGCCGGGTGATGACCGTAGTCGTCGACGAGGGTGATGCCGGCGTGCTCGCCGAGGATGGTGAAGCGACGGGCGACGCCGGTGAAACCCGCGAGAGCCTTCTTCACTTCTTCGTGGGGCACCCGGAGCTCGTCGGCGACCGCGATGGTCGCCAATGCATTCATGACGTTGTGGATGCCCGGCATGCGCACTTCGTACTCGCCGAGGTCTTCACCGCGACGGCTCACCTCGAACTTCGTCGAGAGCCCGTCGAAGCGGGGGTTCTTGGCCCGATAGTCCGCCTGGGCCGTGAGGCCATAGGTCGCGACCCGCTTCTCGATCAACGGGAGCACGTCCTGGACGTTGGGATGGTCGAGGCAGGCGATGACCAGCCCATAGAACGGCGTGCGATTCGCAAACTCGACGAAGGCGCGCTTGACGGCCTCGAGGTCTCCGTAGTGGTCGAGGTGCTCGGGGTCGATGTTGGTAATGACCGCGATCGCCGGGGTCAGGTGCAGGAAAGACCCGTCGGACTCGTCGGCCTCGGCGATGAGAAGGTTTCCCGACCCGCTCGCGGCGCCGGACCCGAGGGCGTTGAGCTTGCCCCCGATGACGACCGTCGGGTCGAGACCTGCGCCGCGCAGCACCGTCGCAGCCAGAGAGGTCGTAGTGGTCTTGCCGTGGGAGCCGGCGATGGCGATGCCATCCTTGAGTCGCATGAGCTCGGCGAGCATCTCGGCCCGCGGGATGACCGGGACATTCTTGCGCCGCGCCTCGACAATCTCGGGGTTGGTCTTCGGCACGGCGGAAGAAAAGACCACGACGTCGGCGTCCGCCACGTTTTCGGCGGCGTGCCCAACGGAGATGACCGCGCCCTTGTCGCTGAGCCGCTCGGTCGTCTCAGACCGCTTCATGTCGGAGCCGGTCACAGCGAAGCCGTGGTCGATCAGCACCTCGGCGATGCCGCTCATGCCGACCCCACCGATACCGATGAAATGAATGGTCCGAATACGTCCGCGAAACACCCTCGACACCTATCACTAATGGCAGGAGAGGGCGACGAATCGACGAAAACTGAGACTCGGGGCAGTCGCGGACGGCGGCTTGAAGTCGGAAGCGCGCGATCAGAAGGGCCACACGCCTTCTCTCCGCCACCGCGCCGTAAACAGTGCCGGCTGGGTCGTGAGACCCAAGCGAGGTCGTGCCGGTCGCGAGCAGCCCGCGGAGCCGACCTTTCGTCGGTGAGCAGGCAGCGCAGCGAGCGGTGCGACATCGCGCCGGGTATCGCGGCCCAGACGGCGCTGTTTCAGTCGCCCCATCCGACCATTAGGGAAGGGCGGGGCGCCGGGGGGCGGCTGGACATGCGCCGGACGCCGGCGGTCGCCGCTACGGGGCGGTAGGGCACGCGGCCCGGCATCGACGAGCGCCGCACCGGCGTCTCGGAGCTGCCACCGGAGTCATCGGCCGCGTCCCCGTCGGAGCCCATATCGCCCGCGCCATCGAGAAACGCGGGGCCCTCCTCCCTCAACTCCTTCTCGGGGTGGTCGAGCCAACTGAAGAGGTCGTCCACGATGGCGGCGGCCGCGTCGGGGCGTCCGGCGCCCCGGGCCGCGGCGGCCATGGCGCGCCGCGCAGAACCGTCATCGAGCAGACGGGAGACCTCCTCGGCGAGCCCCCGGACCGAAAGGCGGTCTTCACGCATCGCGACGGCGGCGCCGACGCGCTCGAGGGCCTCGGCGTTCTTGCCCTGGTGATCGTCGGCGGCGTGGGGGAACGGCACGAGGATGGCCGGGCGACCGACGGCGCAGAGCTCGGCGACGGTGGTCGCCCCGGCCCGGCAGACGACGAGGGACGCCGATGCGTAGGCGGCCGCCATGTCGTCGATGAAGGGAACCACCTCGGCGTCGACGCCGAGCTCGCGATAGCTCGCCTCGACTTCGTCGCGCATCGCGGCGCCGGCCTGATGCAATACACTGATGCCCCGGTCCGAGAGCCCGGCCCGGGCGAGGGCCTTGGGTACCGTTTGGTTGAGCGCGCGGGCGCCCTGGGAGCCCCCGAGGACGAAGACCCGGCGGCCCCTCGCTTCGAAGCCGTCGGGATCCGTCGCCGCCCGGCGAGCCGCATCGACGAAGACCTGGCGAACCGGATTGCCGACGACGCGCACGCGGTCTTCCCGGAAGACCTCGCGGGTCTCTTCGAAGCTCACGTAGGCTCGGCCCACGACCTTCGCCAGGATCTTGTTCGTCATGCCGACGTGGGCGTTCTGTTCGAGAATGGCGGTGGGCACACCGAGGGCGGCGGCGGCGGCGAGCACCGGCCCGGAGGCATAGCCCCCTACCCCGAGGACGAGATCGGGGCGATAGCGGCGAACCAAAGAGAGCGCCCGCCCCGCGGCCCCCGGAAGCTTGGCCAGGCTAGAGACCAGCTGCCCCGGCTTTCGGCCCTTGAGCGGCGTCACCTCGAGGAGCTCGAGGTTCTCGCCCATCTCCGGGAGAACGCGTGCCTCGATACCGCGCTCGGTGCCGACGAAGGTCACCTCGAGACCCTCGATTCGACGCCGGAGCTCTTCCACCACGGCAACGCCGGGAAAGAGATGCCCACCAGTTCCGCCGCCCGCTACCAGGATTCGTTCGATCACGTCGCCCCTTCGAGGGCTCGGCCATGACGGCCGGGCCCCGATCGCCGCGCACTCGCCCGCGCGCGCCGGAAAGATTCTCGTTCGCCCTCGTCGCCCTCATCGCCGTCGCCCTCGGGGAGCGGCCGCGGTCGGGATACGTTGAGCAAGACCCCTATTGCTGCGCAGTTCACGAGCAGCGAGGAGCCTCCGTAGCTGATGAAGGGCAATGCCAAGCCCTTGGTGGGCAACATGCCCATGGCGACGGCCAGGTTCGTGAACGCCTGGAGGCCGATGAACATCGTGACCCCGACAGCGAGGTAGGTGCCGTAGTCGTCGGCGGCCTGAAATGCCGCGCGCATGCCTCGCAGCACCAGCAGCACGAACGCGCTGATCAACACCACGATGCCGACGAAGCCCAACTCCTCGCCGATGATGGCGCTGATGAAGTCCGTGTGGGCCTCGGGCAGGAAGAAGAGCTTCTGACGGCTGTCCCCGATGCCGAGGCCGAAGGCGCCCCCGGAGCCGAAGCTCATGAGCGACTCGGAGATTTGATAGCCGACGTCGTAGCGGTGCTCGAAGGGCTCGAGGAAGGCCTGGATGCGGCGCATGCGGTACGGCGAGGTCGCGATCAGCGCGTAGGCGGCGGGCGCCGCGAGGAGGACCGCCCCGAGCAGATAGCCCGTCTTCGCGCCAGCGGCGAAGAGCAGTACGAAGGTCAGGAGGCCCATCATCACCGCACTGCCGAAATCGGGCTGCTTCAAGCAGAGCAACATCAAGGTGCCCGCGACGAGAGCGTGGGGGAGGAAGCCGACGGAGAAGGTGCGGATCTTGTCCGCCTTCTTCGAGAGTGAGAGCGCGAGCCAGAGGATGAGAGCGAGCTTCGCCATCTCGGCAGGCTGGATGTTGACCGGACCGAGCTGGATCCACCGGGCGGCGCCACCGGCCGAGTGACCGAAGCCGAGGGCGGTCACCGTGAGCAATCCCCCGGCCGCTGCGAGGATGGGATAGGTGAACGCGCGGTAGCGGTGGTAGTCGATGCGCGCCACGGCGAGGACCACGAAGATCCCCACGACGGCGAACACGCCTTGGCGGATGAGAAAGTGCTGTCCGTCCCCGTAGCGCTGGGAGGCGTAGACCGCGCTCGCGCTGTAAACCATCACGACGCCGAAGGCGACGAGGGCCACGACTACGCCGGCGAGGATCGCGTCCGCGGGGCCGATCGGAAGGGCAGGATCTTTGGCGGGTGCCTCGACCTCGGGAACCGTGGTGGTACGCCGACGGGTCGCTGTGCCCTTGGCACTTCTGGCACTTCTGGCACTCTTGGCACTCTTGGCACTCTTGGCGCCCGTGTCGTCTTCACGCCGAAAGCGCGCCGGCAAGATCTTCGCGAGGTACTTCACGACGGCTCCCCCTCCGGCGCGAGGAGCCCACCGACGGCCTCGGCGAAAGCGCGCCCGCGCTCCGAGTAGGAACCGAACATGTCGAAGCTCGAACAGGCGGGAGCGAGGAGGACCACGTCCCCGGGGTCGGCGAGGCTCGCCGCGAGTTCAACGGCGTCGTCCATGTCCCGGGCTCGCTTGACGAGCAGACCGCTGCCATCAAAGGCACCGTCGACGATCTCGGTGGCCTCGCCGAGGGCGATTACGGCGCGGCCCCGGTCGCGCAGGCGCTCGACGAGGGGCGTCCAGCTGCCGCCCTTGTCGACGCCGCCGGCGAGGAGGACGACGCGCCCTTCAAAGTCGCCGAGGCCCTCGACCGCCGCAGTCGCGGCCCCGACGTTGGTCGCCTTCGAATCGTCGTAGTAGTCGACGCCGCAGTGGCGCCGGACGTGCTGCATGCGATGAGGCAGCCCCGTGAAGCACCTGAGCACGCTCGCCACGTGGCCCTCCGGCACGCCTACGAGGCGTGCGGCGAGGGCGGCCGCACAGGCATTGTCCCGGTTGTGCGCCCCGCGAATGAGCAGGCCGGCGACCGGCACCGCCAGGCCTGATTCCTCGTCTTCGAGCAGCGAGCCGCTCACCCGGACCACCCCATCGGCGCCGCCGAACGTGTAGAGGGTCGCCGCTGAAGGCCTCGCGAGAGAGAGGGAGAGTTCGTCCCCCGCGGGCACGACCACGGCATCGTCACGAGTCTGCCCCGCGAAGATGCGGCCCTTTGCCGCTGCGTAGGCGGCGAACGACTCGTAGCGGTCGAGGTGGTCCTCGGTGACGTTGAGGAGGACCGCAACATGGGCCCGAAAATGCTCGACGCGCTCGAGTTGGAAGCTCGAGAGTTCCACCACCACGATGCCGTCCTCGCCCGCGGCGTCGGTCCCGACGACCTCGGTCACGGGCTCGCCGAGGTTGCCACCGACGAAGGTCGGGCGACCGGTGCGCCGGCACATGTCCCCGATCATCGTCGTGACCGTGCTCTTGCCGTTGGTCCCGGTAATGGCGATGACGGTGCCGCGAATGAACCAGGACGCGAGCTCTACCTCGCTCGCGATGGGCACCCCGGCGGCGGCGGCGGCGGCGAGGGCCGGGAGCGGCGGCACGCCGGGAGACACCACGATGCGGTCTACCGAAGTGAAGAGTTCCTCGTCGTGACCCCCGAGCGAGAGCTCGGCCCCGAGGGCGCGGGCTGCCGTGGCGCGCTCGCCGAGGGCGGTCTCCTCTCGGGCATCGTTGACGATGACCTCGGCCCCGGCGTTCACCAGGACCTCTACCGCCGAGAGACCGCTCGCCCCGAGACCGACGACGAGCACGCGCTTGCCCTGTAGATCGACGGTGGTCATCGCAGTTTCAACTGAGCGAGGGAGACGAGCGCCAACATCATCGAGATGATCCAGAAGCGGACGATGATCCGCGGCTCGGGCCACCCCTTCTTCTCGTAGTGGTGGTGAATCGGCGCCATCAGGAAGACGCGCTTACCGGTGGACTTGAAGACCGCGACCTGCGCGATGACGCTGACCGATTCGACGAAGAAGATGCCTCCGAGGACCAGGGAGATGAGTTCGTTCTTGGTGACCACCGCGAGAGCGCCGAGGCCGCCGCCGAGGGCGAGGCTGCCCACGTCTCCCATGAAGACCATCGCTGGGTAGGTATTGAACCAGAGGAAACCGACGCCGGCGCCGATGACCGCGGCCCCGAAGACCGCGAGCTCCGACGCGCTCTCGATGGCGGGGATGTGCAGGTAGCCGGCGACCGAATGGCCGAAGATGGTCACGCCGCTCAGGTAGGCGAAGACGGCGTAGGTCCCGGCATTGATCATCACCGGGCCGATGGCGAGACCGTCGAGGCCGTCGGTGAGGTTCACCCCGTTCGACATGCCGGCGATCACGAACGCCCCGAAGATGACGTAGAGCCATGCCGGCACCGAGAGCGGATACTTGTCGAAGGCGACGAAGGGCACGTGCACGCGATATCGAATCGCGAGCCAGTCCTCGGGGAGCCCGGTCTCGCCGTAGAAGAGCCAACCGCAGATGGCCCCGGCGATGAGGAACTGCAGCAGGAGCTTATAGCGACCGGCGAGGCCCCCCGTGTCCTTCTTGCGAATCTTCGCCGCGTCGTCGATGTAGCCGATGGCGCCGTAGGACGCGGTGATGGCCATGACCACCCAGACCATGGAGTTCTTCGGGTCGGCCCAGAGGGCCGTCGACACGCCGAGGCTCAAGAGAATCAGTGCGCCGCCCATGGTGGGCGTGCCCGCCTTCGCGAGGTGGGACTCGGGGCCCTCGGCGCGGATGACCTGCCCGACCTGCTTGGTCTGGAGGCGACGGATGAACCACGGGTAGAGACCGAAGGTCAGGAGAAGCGCGGTCAGCATCGCCATCACGACGCGGAACGGCACGTAGCGCAGGACGTTCAAAAAGCCGAAACTCTCGTGGGCGCTGAAAGGATAGAGGAGCTCGTAGATCACGACGCCACCTCGGGTCCGGCCGCACGAGAGAGGGCCGCGACCACAACCTCGGTCTTCATCGAGCGCGACCCTTTGACCAGCACCACGTCGCCGGGACGACAGAGCTCTCGAATCGGCGCGATCGCCGCGGGGGCCTCGGTGACGTGGCGGACGCGGTCTCGTCCGAGTTCCCGGGCGGCCTCTGCGGCCGCGAGCATCTCCGCGCCGACGAAGACCGCTCCCCGGGCACCCTCGGCCATCGCGATGCGACCGATCCCCGCGTGCTCGTCGGCGCTCCGGTCGCCGAGCTCGAGCATGTCACCGAGGACGACGCCGAAGGACACGCCACGAGCTTCGGCGAAGGCCGCCGCGGTCTGGATGGCGAGCACCGTCGACCGCGGGTTGGCGTTGTAGCTATCGTCCAGGATGACGAAGGGGCCGCCGGTCGTCGGGCAGAGCCGCCCCGGCGTCGGTGCGACGGCCGCGAGCCCCGAGAGCGCCTCTCGCACGTCGAGGCCCCGGGCCAGGACCACCGCGAGGGCCGCGGCGCCGTTGCGGGCCGCGGGCTCTCCGAGGAGCGACAGCGTCGCCTCGACTCGGCCGACGCCGCGCACGTCGTAGACGGCGACGGTGCGAAGGTCGCGGTCGAAGGAAAACGATACGAGGCGAACGTCGCACGCCTCGTCGCGACCAAAGCGGAGGACGCGCCCCGGCGCCGCCGCTTCGGCGAGGGCAACCAAATGGGGGTCGTCGCCATCGACGACCGCCTTTCCCCCGATGGGCAGAGTGTCGACCAGGGAGGCCTTCTCTCGGGCCACGTCATCGACGGTGCCGAGTCCCTCGGTGTGGGCGGCGCTGACCAGCGTGACCACGGCGATGTCGGGGCGCCCGATCTCACCGAGGCGGCGAATCTCGCCCCGCTCGCTGGTGCCCATCTCGACGACCGCGGTGTCGTGGGCGTCTCCGAGGCAGAAGAGCGTCATCGGCACGCCGACGAGATTGTTCAGGTTGCCGCGGGTCTTCGATACGGCCGCGCCACACGCCTCGAGGGCAGCGGCAACCAACTCCTTGGTGCTGGTCTTGCCGGCGGAGCCCGTGACGCCGATGACGTTCCCCGCCCAACGGCCCCGGTGCATCGCCGCGAGGTCGCCGAGGGCCCGGGTGGTGTCGGCGACGCGTACGCGGGGAGCCCTCGATGGAGTGAGCTCGGCGTCTTCGGCTACGACCAAGGCCCCGGCACCCGCCTCGACGACGTCGGCGGCAAATCGATGGCCGTCGAAGCGCTCTCCGCGGAGGGCGACGAAGAGAGAGCAGGGGGTCACCGCTCGGGAGTCGATGACGACTCCCTGAGTGCTGGCCGCGGGGCCCTCGAGGCGGCCGCCGGTCGCCCGGGCGATTTCGTCGAGGGAGAACCCGGCCTGGTTCTGGGGGATGGGGGTCGCCATCAGGTCTGACCTCCAGCGTCCAGCTCGGCGGCATCAGCGACGGCCCGGGCGATCGCACGGGCTGCCTGTTCGCGGTCGTCGAAGTGACGCTTTTCGGTGCCGACTATCTGATAGTCCTCGTGCCCCTTGCCGGCGATGAGCAACGTATCGCCGGGGCGCGCCGCCATGATGGCGACCTCGATCGCTCGGGCACGGTCGGTGATGGCCAGGTAGCCCTCCGTCGCAGCGCCGAGGGCCTCCTCGGCGAGGGGCTCCCCGTAGACTGCACGGACGCCGGGCAAGATCTCGTCGACAATGGCGTCCGGATCTTCGGTCCGCGGGTTGTCGCTGGTGACGATGGCAAGGTCCGCCCCGTCGGCCGCGGCGCGCCCCATGAGGGGCCGCTTCTCCCGGTCCCGGTCCCCGCCGCAGCCAAAGACCACGAGGAGCCTTCCGGGGGTTACGGAGACCAGCGCGCGGAGGGCATTCGCGAGGGCATCGGGCGTATGCGCATAGTCGACGAGGACCGCAACGTCCCGGGGGTCGGTGACGCGCTCGAGGCGCCCGGGGGCGCCGGTGGCAGTGCGCAGGGCAGAGACCGCGGCTTCGAGGTCGATGCCGAGGGCGTGGGCGACTCCGAGGGTGATGAGCAGATTCTCGAGGTTGTGTTCGCCGAGGAGGGGACTCTCGAGCTCGAACTCCGCCACCGGAGTCCGGACCCGGGCGACGAGGCCGCCGCGTCCCCACGTGTAGGAGAGCACCGCGAAGTCCGCGTCGGCACGACCCGCGACCGAACAGCGGAGGGGGCCTTCGAGGCTTTCGGCGAGGCGGTCGCCGAAGGGGTCGTCGACGTTGATCACGGCGGTCTCGGGCCCGAGTTCCGAGAAGAGACGCGCCTTTTCGTTCCCGTAAGCTTCGAAGGTCCCGTGGAAGTCGAGGTGGTCCTGGGTGAGGTTCGTGAACGCGGCGACGCGGAACCGCACGCCGTCGACGCGGTGCAGGGCGAGGCCGTGGCTCGACACCTCCATGACCAGATGAGTCGCCCCGGCGTCCAACACGGTCCGTGCGAAGCGCGAGAGGTCGTCCCCTTCGGGGGTCGTGAAGGCGGCCGGCCGGTCGATGCCGGGGCCCCGGGCCTGAACGGTGCCGATGATCGCCGGGCGGCCACTGGCGGCCTCGATCACCTCCTCGATGAGCCAGGCGGTGGTCGTCTTCCCGTTGGTGCCCGTGATGCCGACGACGGCGAGGTCCGATGTCGGCGCACCGTAGATCTGTTCGGCGACGGGCCCGAGGGCGCGGCGCGCATTCGCCGCGATGAGCTGCGGGACGGGGACGCCGAGCTCTCGTTCGGCGAGGACCGCGACCGCACCGGCCTCGACGGCGGCTTCAGCAAAGCGGGCACCATCGATGTTGTCGCCGGGGATGGCAACGAAGAGAGCGCCGGCCGCGACGTGACGCGAGTCGTGATTCACGCTCGTCGGACGCACCGAGCCCTCGCCGACCACACGTCCGAAGCCGGCCGCCGCCAACTCCGTGAGGCTCGGGGCCGCGTTCATCGGGCGCCTCCCGGGACGACCGCAGCCGCCAACTCCCCGGGGGATGGCTCGGTCGCGACCGGAGGCAGAGCGTGGGTCGGCGGCGCGAGGACGACGCGCACCTCGGTCCCGCGACCGACGACGCCGCCAGCCTCGGGAACTTGGGTCTCGACCACGCCGCTTCCGCGAAGCTCGACCCGAAGCCCCGCCGCGTGCAAAGAGGTCAGCGCCCCGCGGGCACTCTGGCCGACGACGTCGGGCACGCGTGTCTCTCCCTCGGTCGGCATGCGCTCGGTGATCGCTGGGGAGGGCTCCGCATCGTCGACCAGGGCGACCTCCACCCCCGACTCCCCCGACTCCTGGGTCCCCCGACGGCGGCCGGCCCGAGCCTGCTCTCGCGTCTCACGGACGGCCTCACGCTCGCGGCGACGCCGCTCGGTGGCGTGGGCGGTCAGGGCATCTCCACCGCTCGCCGCGGGCACGCCGAGGTGACGCAGGGCCGCCTCGCCGACACGGCGGAAGACCGGGCCCGCGACCGCGCCCCCGGAGTGGGCGATGATCGGTTCGTCGATGACGACGGAGATGACGAGGCGCGGGTCCTCGGCGGGCACGAAGCCTACGAAGGACGCCGTCCAGCGGTCGTCGGAATAGCCCCCGCCGACATAGTCAGCTTTCTGGGCCGTGCCCGTCTTGCCAGCCACGAGGTATCCATCGATCGCCGCGGCGGTTCCGGTGCCGCCGGGGCCCGTAACCGGCGTCATCATGTCACCGACGATGCGGGCCGTATCGCGGGGGACGACCCGGCGCCGGGTCGTCGGCATCGTCTCGTCGACCGTTTCCCCGAGGCCGTCGCTCACCCGGCGCACCAGCACCGGGCGCATGAGCAACCCGCCGTTCGCGATTGCACTCATCGCGCTCGCCATCTGGATGTTGGTGACGCTGACCCCCTGACCGAAGGCGATCGTCGCTGCGTCCATCTCATACCAGCGGCGGTGATGACGAAGGATCCCCCCAGTCTCGCCGGGCAGCGGCAGGCCCGTCACCTCACCGAAGCCGAAACGACGGAACGTCCGGAAGAGCCCCCGCCGCCCCATCGTCGCGCCGATCTTGGCGGCGCCGATATTCGACGAAAACGCGATGATCTGGGCGGTGCTCAGCTCGTCGAAGCGGTGGGAATCGTGGATCGTATATTCGGCGATTTGCATCGCCCCGCCCTCGCAGTCGAATACCTGGTTCGACCGAACGGTCCCCGCCGCTAGGGCACCGGCGACGGTGAAGGGCTTGACGGTCGAGCCAGGCTCGAAGCGGTCGGTGACGGCTCGGTTACGCCGAGAGCCCGGGTCCGCGCGCCCGGGTTGGTTGGGGTTGAAGGTCGGGTAGTTGGCGACGGCGAGGATTTCACCGGTGTGGGGGTCCATCACCACGACCGACCCCGCCCGGGCCTCGAAGGTGCGCGCGGCGAGTTCGAGTTCTCGCTCGGCGATGTGCTGAATGCTCTTGTCGATGGTGAGGTGCACGTCATCGCCGCGAGCCGCTCGGTCATCGAGGAGCTGTTCCGAGAAGACGACGCGCCCGCGTCGGTCGCGGATGGCCGGCACGGCACGGACCGAGCCCCGGAGGTGCTCTTCTTGGCTCAGCTCGAGCCCCTCGATGCCCACCCCGTCGATGTTGGCGAAGCCGATCACGTGGGCTGCGAGCTGGCGGTTTGGGTAGTACCGCCGCGCCTCCTGTTCCATGTGTACGCCGGGGACCTCGAGGGAGCGCACCGCAGCCGCTTGCTGGGGCGTGATGCGTCGCTCGATCCAAACGAAGTAGCGGTCCGATGACAGGCGCGTGATGATGCGTTCCTGATTGATCCGCAGCACGGTCGCGAGGCGCGCCGCGGCCGCGACCGGGTCCATGCCTGCGGCGCGCAGCTCCCGGGGGTTGGCCCAGACGCTGTCCACTTCGACACTGACCGCGAGCTCCGCTCCGTGACGGTCGTAGATGGTGCCGCGCTTTGGCGAGAGGCGGATGTCCCGGAGGTACTGCTCCTCGGCCATCTCGCGCAGCGTATCGCCGCGCTCGACCGTCAGCTCGAAGGCTCGGCGAATGACGAGGCCGGCTCCAGTGAGCAAGAGCACCGCGAGGAACCCCACGCGAACTCGCGCCCAGCGGCGACGCTCGGGAGGTAGGTTTCTCAACGCACCCTCCCGGCGGTGCGACGTCGGGCCGCGCGGCCGACGGGCACGATGCGCGCGGGCTCGGGAACGTCCATCTCGAGGGTACCCCGGGCGACCGCTTCGACGCGGCTCGCTTGCTTCAAGGTCGCCGCCTCGATCGCCAGGAGGCGACGCTCTTCGATCAGTCGTCGCTGCTCACCGCGGGCTTGGCCCACGTCGTAGCCGAGGCGCACGGTCTCGTACCGGAGCGCGAGGTGCACTACGAAGGCTGCGGCGCAGGCGAGGACCGCAGCGCTCCAGAGCATGAGGAAGCGCGCCTTCACGCCGCCTCCTCTCGAGCGTTGCGCCGGGCGCCGCGGAACTTCGCGCTCCGCGCCCGCCGGTTGCTTTCACGCTCTTCGTCACCGGCGACCAGGGGCCTCTTGGTGAGTGGCGTGAGGTGGGGGCTATTCCGGAACGCCCACTTCACGATGCGGTCCTCGAGGGAGTGGAACGAAATGATCGCCGCGACTCCACCGTCATTGAGGATTGCGGGAAGATCGGCGACGAAGGTCTCGAGCTGCTCGAGCTCGCGGTTGACCGCGATACGCAGAGCCTGAAAGGTCCGGGTCGCAGGATCGATGCGGCCCTTCTTGGGGCCGAGGGCCCGCACGCAGGCGCGGCGAAGGTCGGCGGTCGTTTCGAGCTGGCCTTCGTCCTGGGCACGGAGAATAGAACGCGCGACGCGGCGAGATTTCTTCTCTTCGCCGTAGAGATAGAGAAGATCGGCCAGTGAGTCATCGTCGTGCTGCTCGATCAGTTCGCGGGCGGTGAGCCCCCGGGTCGGGTCCATCCTCATGTCGAGGGGGCCGTCTGCGCCGAAAGAAAAGCCCCGGGCCGGGTCGTCGAGCTGGGGCGAGCTCACCCCGAGGTCGGCAATGATCCCGTCGATCTGCTCGGCCCCGACGTCGCGAAGAATCGCCCGGGCGTTCGCCATGTCCCCGTGCACCAACGTCGCACGATCGCCGAAGCGCTCGAGCCGCGCGCCGGCGGCGGCAAGGGCCGCGGGGTCACGATCGATCCCGATGAGACGTCCGTCGGGGGCGCTCGCTTCGAGGATGGCCTCGGCGTGACCTCCGCCTCCGAGGGTCGTGTCGGCGTAGACGCGGCCGGACTGTGGGGCGAGCGCTGCGATGGTCTCGTCGCGCATGACCGTGAGATGGTGAAAGGCGCTCACAGACCGAGCTCCGCGAGGCGCTGCGCCATGGCGAGGCGCGCCTCCGCATCGTCGAGGGTGGCGTTGCGCATCTCGGTGAAGCTCGCCTTCGACCAGAGCTCGACGTGGCGCCCCATGCCGGCCCAAAGCGCGTCACGGCCGAGCGCCGCGTGCTCGCGAAGACTCGCCGGGATGAGGATGCGTCCGTTCTTGTCCGGCTCGAGTTCGACGGCGCCGGAGACGTAGATGCGCCGGAGCATCGCGACCTGTGGATCGAACTGGGGCAGGCGCGAGAGGCGGTCCTCGAAAGCGAGCCACTCGGTCCACGGGTAAGCGACGAGGCAGGGGTCGAGGCCGGTGGTGACCACCAGGCGTTGGTCGCCGAGGGCCGCGAGCACATCGCGGAAACGTGACGGAAGGGACGTGCGTCCCTTACCGTCGATCGCGTGCTCATAACGTCCGCGGAACACCCTGACTCACCACCTCGAGGCCCAAACGTGCACTGAATTGGCACTGGGTCCCACTTCTTACCACCAAACACCGAACCTATGGAAACCACGGCGAGGGTGTCAACTTCTTTCTCTTTGGAGAAAAGCCCAAAAATTCAAACACTTACAGTGTCCTACCACGAGGGATTGGGGTGAAAAGAGCGAGGTAGCACTAGGGCCTCTGGACCCCATCTTCGTAGGGAGCGTGCTGGGGTCTGCTGACCCCGCTATTTTTCGACTCGATCCGCTCCAATTCGTTAGAATCGGCCGTGGCCGAGTGCCCTGACCCGATAGATGTGGCCTGGAACGAGGTCGAGGGCGCCTGGGACGATCGGGACGCCCACAAGCGCTTCGTTGCACTCTGCCAGTCCCTCGGGCGACTCCCGGAGGCGGGGCGGCGCTACCGCGAGGTCCGCGAAGGCGGCGCGGAAGACCGGCGCGCGG
>JAFDCW010000408.1 GCA_019312705.1 Deltaproteobacteria bacterium | reverse complement strand
CCGGAGGCGCTCGGAATATCACCGGGCGTTCTTGCGGGTCAAGGCACGCCCCCCATTTCCCTCGACAAATGGGTAGATCCGGGCAATCGATGACCATGACCGAGCGGGGTGACGATCGTGTTCTCGTCGTAGACGATGCTTCGTTCGACGACCACGAGGATATTCGGCCACACCCGGAATGTCCCGAACGCCTCACAGCCGCCCGGAGCGGCCTCGAAGGAGCCGTGCCCGCGGGTCAGCGAATCGATGTGCCGACCCGGTGGGCCACCACCGCAGAGCTGAGCCGTGTGCACACCGCGGACTACCTCGCTCGTCTGGACCAGGCGCTCGGTAGGCCCAATGTCCGGATCGACGCCGATACGTACGTCAGCGCTGGCTCCCGCGAGGCCGTCTTTCGGGCGGCCGGGGGGGCCATTTCCCTGGTGGACGAGCTGCTCGCTCGCCGAGGCACGTCCGGAGTCGCCCTCGTCCGGCCCCCGGGGCATCACGCAACGGATCGGGCCGCCATGGGCTTCTGTCTGGTCAACCACGTGGCCGTCGCGGCCGCGGCTGCCCTCGCCGGAGGCGCGGAGCGGGTGGCCATCATCGACTGGGATGTGCACCACGGGAACGGCACCGAGGCGATCTTCGCCGAAGATCCTCGGGTCCTCTTCGTATCCCTGCATCAGTTCCCCTTCTATCCGGGAACGGGGCCGGCCGACTACGTGGGCCGCGGGGCCGGCCGGGGCACCACCGTCAACATCGCGCTCCCGGCGGGGACCGACAGCGCAGCGTACGGGTACGCATGGACAACGGTGGTCGAGCCGATCGTGCGCCGCTTCGCCCCGTCCCTCGTGATCGTGTCTGCGGGGTTCGACGCCCATCAACGTGATCCCCTAGGCGGCCTCGAGCTCGAGACCGCGACCTTCGGCGCCCTGACCACCGCGGTGCGGGCCCTCGAATTGCCCAGCGCGTATTTCCTCGAGGGAGGCTACGATCTGCGCGCCCTCGAAGAGAGCGTCGGGGCCATGGGACGGGCCCTCGTCGGCGAGGCCGTCGCCCTCCCCGAAGACGCCCCCTCACAGGCCGCCCGGGATGCAGTGGACCGCACACACAGCGTGCACGAGGCGATTTTGGCCTCGGCTTGAACTGCGTGATCTTCTCCAAACGGCGCCGTGGATCGCGCCCCAGGGGATGCCGTTTCAGAAATGTAAGACGGCGACGTCTTGCCCAGCCACGCGTTCGGTGGCGACCGCCCGACCCTCGATGAAGTAGAGGACCACGGTGGCGACCGCGAGACCGATGCCGACGCCCAACAAGACGTCAGAAACCAGGGCCAAATCCCGCGCATCTTGGAGAACCGGATGGGTCTCCCCCGGTGCCATTGGATCTACAGGCAACGAGCCCATGTCTTGCCATTCGCTGTTCTTGCCTTGGGCCGCGATGGCAAATCCGAGGCTGGTACCCAAGGCGCCCGCCGTGAGGCCCGCTGCAATCCAAGTGATGATGCGCGTGCCACGAACCGCCTGGTATTCGGTCGCCTCACGCAGGTCGGCAAATGCCGTGGTGTCGGTGCCGGGCTCGATATCGACCTGGGAGCGGAACGGGATGTAGCCGTCGTTCTCGACGGTCACGTCGTGCTCGCCAGGCTCGAGACTCATCGGCACGTCGAGGGGGGTCTGACCAACCTCCCGGCCATCGACATGCACCGTCGCCCCGGGGAGGTTCGATTGAACCCGCAGAGTGCCGGTCGTCGGCGCCTGGAGCCCGCGCTGCCGGTCTTGTTCGAGACGAGCCTCGAGGTTTGTGATGTGCTCCTCGACGGTTGCGCGATCCGGTGGATCGACGCGATCTCGCAGATACCGGCGATAGAACTGAATCGCCGGCTCGAATTCTCGGAGCAGCTCGTAGCACCGGGCCACATTGAACCAGATATCAGCGCTCGGAACCAAGGAGACGGCGATCTCGAACTCGTGGATGGCCTCCCGGTACTGACGCGCCTCGAAGTGCTCGATGCCAGCCGCGAAGCGCTCCCCAGCCTCGCGAGCGGCCCGCGGGTCTTCCGGGCTCATCTCTTCCGTTTGGTCTGCCGGCGCTTGCTGTGCCGCTTGGCCATCGGGGCCATCGTCCGACGGAGCTTGAGCGGCGCCGGTCGTCGGCATGGCGACGAGGACGACGAGGACGAGGACGACGAGTATGGTCACGATCGGCCAGTAGCGCACTGCGGCGACGGTATCACAGCGCCCTCGCCAGTCGGAACCAAATCACGACAGAGACGTGCCGATATCACGCGATCCGAGCTATCCTTCCTCCCGCGCGCCGTGCCTCGCGCCAGACACGGCCACACCCACGATCCTACTGGGGCCCCCGCACCGTGACTCGACCGATTACCATCGCCTGCGACCGAGCCGAATTGGTCGTCGAGTGCGCCACGGCCGCGGAGACGATTGGCCTGAGCGTAGCGCCGCGCCTACAAGCCCAAGCCCTGACCAGCCCGCCGGGCTCAGCGAGCGGGGAGCCGGTCGGAATCGCTCTGGTCGAGGCCCCGAGTCCCGAGGCCCTCGTTCAACTGTCGGCAGCTCCCGGGAACAACTCCCGGGTGGTTCTCTGCATCTTGGCGGGGACCGCCTCGACGGTGAACTTCGCCCGGGACCTGGGCCTGGCGACCGTCACCGACCCGGCGGCCCTCGTCGGAGCCTTGGCCCTCGCCGCCGCCGACCGGACGCACGCCGGCCACGCCACCCTCCGCGGACTCTCGGAGGTCGACCGACTTCGACTTGGCGCAGCGGTCCGGCCCGAGCGCGGCGGGGGATCGTTGGTCAGGGGCGATCGCGGTCTCATCGCCCATCGGGGCGAGGACGGTGTCGAGGTGACCATCGGCGGGCCCGGCGACGCCGCGGCGGCCCTCGCGGCCCTTTCCGGGGCAACCCGCAGTAAAGTGCGGGGCCGCTCGATCCTCGAGGGCGTCGACCCGACGGCGGTGCACGATGTCATCTTCGGCCCGCCCCGGGCACTTTCGGATCCCGCCAGCAAGGCGGCCCTGACTCCCTATGGCGTCCCCCTGCCCCTCGAAGAGTTGTGCACCAGCCCATCACGGGCCGCCGCCGAAGCAGCGCGCCTCGGCTTTCCAGTACGCATCGGCTTGGCGTCACCGGACCTGCGGGTATGGGACCACCCGGATCTCGCGGTGGATGGCGTCGACAACGCCGCTCGGGTCCGAGACGTCTTCCGGCAGATGATGACCCTGGCCAAGACCCGGGCTCCGGACGCCCGCCTGCTGGGAGTCACCGTGACGGCCACCACGACCGCCCGGGCATTCATGCGCTTAGTGGCCACGCCCCTCCCGGAGCGCCTCGTCCAGATCGAAGTTGGCTTTGCGGATCCCCACGGGGTGGCGTCGGGCGATTCGACGATCACCGCACTTCCCGCGTCGATCAGTCAGATCGAACGAGTGCTCAGCCGCCTGGCCGGCAGAGAACTGATCCTCGCGGGAGGCCCGGCGGAACGCCGCGCCACCGTAGAAGCAATCGCTGACGTGCTCCTACGCGTCGCCGCCTTCGTCGACGACCGGCGAGACGAAATTGATTCGGTCGAGATCGACCCCCTCGCCGTACTGATCGGCGGCGGCGCGGAGGTGCGCGAAGCATGCGTCACGGTCGGTGACGCATTCCTCCGGTCCCTCGAGGCAGGGGCCGCCGGCTGACGGTCCCCCAGGGGTCGACAAGTCAGCGAGCGGCTAGAGGCCGCGTTGCTGTGACATCTCTGCGTCATCGATGTCCGTGGCGAACGGGCCGACGCCCGCATAGGCCATGATGGCCACTACGAGACCGATGATACCTACGACGATGGCGCCCTTTACAATGGGGCTGGAATCAGACCAAAACGACATTTCGCTACGCCTCCTAGGGCAATTTGGCTAGAGCCTACGCAAGAGGTCGCCATAGGGTCAAGTTACTTTTTTCCCGTCGAGGTAGAAAATTCCACGAACAGCAGAATGACCTTCAGCGCCCTGTCCAAGCGGTTAACATAGGTCCGGCCGCGAAGGCAACGGGAACGTTGGGACGGGAGCCCATGAGATGATCGAAGAAGTTCGCGACGCCCTGGGCCGCGCGCGAGTATTTGCCCGGGCCCTCGTGAAGACGGGCATGGCCTTCGAGGTTTCCCCGCGAACGCTGCCAGTGATCGCCCGGCAACGGCTGCGCAGAGAATCGAGTCTGGCAACCGCCGTCCGGTTGCACGCGACATCACGCCCCGAACGGGAAGCCTTGGTTGGAGAGAAGCGACGCCTGACGTGGGCCGATCTCGACCGTCGAGTCGAAGCCCTCGCCCGAGGCCTCTACCACCACCACGGACTCCGGCCCGGCGACCCGGTCCTCTTGGTCATGCGAAACTGCGCCGAGCTGCTCGAAGCGCAGATCGCGGTGCCGCGCATAGGAGCGAGCGCCGTGCCCGTATCCTGGCGCAGCACCACCGAGGAGCTCGAATACCTCGTCGAGCATTCCGGGGCCCGGGCGGTCATCGTGGAAACCGCCATCGCCGGCGCGGTCCTCTCGATCCGTGACCGCCTCGACGCCGTGCCGCGGAACTGTTTCATCGGGGTGGGGGAAAGGCGCGACGGCCTCGTGCCCTACGAGAGGGTGATCACGGGAAGCGCAGCCGCAGCCCCGGACACCGCTAACCTCGGCGCCGTCGTCATCTACACCAGCGGTACCACGGGCCGCCCGAAGGGGGCCGTCCGGCGTTTTCCGCGGGAAACCCAGGACGCCGTCTTGCGGTTTCTCGTCGAGACGCCGATCCGGGAAGACGACCGGCACCTCGCCGTGTGCCCCATGTACCACTCCACGGCGTTCGGCTTCATCGGCTTCACGATGGCCGTCGGAGGAACGGTGGTGGTGACCTCCACCTTCGATGCGGAGGACTTTCTCCGCATCGTGGAACGAGAGCGAATCACGTCGACCGCCGTCGTGCCGACCATGCTGTACCGGATCCTCGACCTGCCCGAGGAGGTCTTGGCCCGCTACGACACGACCAGCCTGCGCTCCATCTTCTGCGGAGGAGCACCCCTCTCAGGCGCCCTCGCCCGACGCTTCACGGACCGCTTCGGACATTTTTTTTTT
>JAFDCW010000407.1 GCA_019312705.1 Deltaproteobacteria bacterium | reverse complement strand
CCCCGGCCCCGGCCGTCGTCTCACCAAGGAAATTCATGTTGCTCGTACGACGCCTCTGCGCCTTCGCGGTCACCGCCGCCGCCGCCACCACGTTTTCGGCCTGCGCGGCCCCCGGGGCCGACTACACCGATAACGAAGGGGACGACCCCTACGACTACGACCATCTCGAACTCTCACGGAACGGCCGCTACACCCCCCCGGCCGACGTGCAAGCGGCGGGCGAAGCCCAGACGGGCACCTACCAATCTGCCGGCTCCTGGAATCGCGGCCGCGATTGCAGCGGCACCTTCACCTCCGGCGCCCGGGAGCTCGGCGAGTATCTGGTCGCGAATTTCGCGGCGACTTCATTCGAGGGGTACAGCTGCAGGCCCAATACGGCCAACCGCTCGCGAATGTCGATGCACGGCACGGGGCGGGCGATCGACCTCATGATCCCCCTCGATGGCGGCCAAGCCGACAACGGTCTCGGTGACCCGGTCGCCAACTTTCTCGTCCGCAACGCGACCGAGATCGGCGTGCAGTTCTTCATCTGGGACCGTACCAAGTGGAACATCCGCTACAGCGGACGGAAGGACAAGAGGTACGGCGGCCCCCACCCCCACGACGACCACCTGCACATCGAGTTGAGTGCCGCGGGCAGCCGGCGGAGCACCCCGTGGTTCCGCCGGGACCGGAGCGCCAGCGACGTCACGCCGGTTGGCGATTCCCCGGCGGACGGTGCGGGCACGCCGGCGGACAGCGGCTGCACCGAGACCTGCCCATACAGCGGCGACGGGGAGTGCGATGACGGTGGCGAGGGGTCTGCGTACTCCGAGTGTGCCCTAGGCACCGACTGCTCCGACTGCGGAAGTCGGGGCACTTCGTCGAGCCCCGCGTCCGATGCCTGCGGCGATGGGTGGTGCGATGCGGGCGAAAGCTGTGAGACGTGCTCGGCGGACTGCGGCGTATGCCCGGCATCGGGGTGCGCCATTCCTGGTCACGGGACCAACGCCGAAGACGGCGGAAGCTGTTCCATGCTGGAATCCTGGCGCTGCGTATACAGCGCCCGGTATGGCACGACCGTCTCTCAGGTGTGCCGGAGAGGCCGGTGGCTCAACTTCCACACGTCGCCGAGGGGCTGTGACACCTGCTGCGGCGGTTACTCTAGCGACTGCCGCCAGGCCGGGTCCTGACCCGACCGTTCAGTCCAGGATCGCTTGGTCCAGGATCGCTCAGTCCAGGATCGTTCAGTCCAGGATGGCGACGAGCTCGACGTCGAAAACGAGCAGGCCCGCCGGGGCGCCGGGGCGACCCTGGTAGGCGAGGTTCTCGGGGATCCAGAAGCGGCGCTGCTCGCCGACGACCATGAGCTGCAGACCTTCGGTCCAACCGGCGATGACCCGGTTGAGGGGGAAGACTGCGGGCTGGCCGCGGGTGCGGGAGCTGTCGAACATGTTCCCGTCCGTCGTCCACCCGGTGTAGTGCACGCGCACCCGGCTCGTCTCAGCGGGGTGGGCGTCTCCGGTCCCGGCCTCGATGACCTTGGACGACAGACCACTGTCGGTGCGCTCCGCGTCCGCAGGGGGAGCCGCGAGGTCGGTGGGGGCCGTCGGGGACCGGAGGATGCTCACCAACTCGATCTCGAAGACCAGCATGCCGGCCGGGGAGCCGGGGCGGCCCTGGTAGGCGAGGGCCTCGGGGATCCACACACGAACCTTTTCACCCTCGGTCATGAGCAGGAGCATCTCGGTCCAGCCGCCAATGACCTGGGTCACGCCGAAGGTCGCCGGCTCACCGCGAGCGATGGAGCTGTCGAACATGTTCCCGTCGGTCGTCCAGCCGGTGTAGTGCACGCTCACCCGATCCGCACCGACGGGCTTGGTGTCGTTGCTTCCGGGGCGGAGGACCTTGTAGGCCAGTCCCGACTCGGTCTGGGTCGCATCGGCCGGGGCCGCGGCGACGTCGCTCGGGGCGGGGATCGCGTTTGGCGCGGGGGGCCGGGCGCCGGGGTTCGTCGGAGTGCGCGCGGCCGCTGCGTTGTCCGCGGTGGGGGTACCCCCCGACGGGGCGCGCTCGTCTGACGATGCGCCCTCTTCCGGGCCCGAGAAATCCGGCTCCTGGGCCCGGTCGCAACCGAGGGCCAGAAGGGAGGAGACGAGGATGAGGGCGGCGCTGCGCGCCAGCGTTTCGGCGGTCATGGGA
Source organism: Deltaproteobacteria bacterium (assembly GCA_019312705.1). The sequence continues at coordinate 2,946 of JAFDCW010000407.1, read as the reverse complement.
GCGGGTCGTAGTCCAATGTCGGCGCCGTTTCAACCGGCCCGCCAAGGGAGCCAAAATAAACGCCGCTTACCCGCAGGTATTGTCGCGGGGCACGCACTGCTTCGGGATGTAGAACTGGTCCTCGATGTCCGTGAGGCGGGCGCACCGCGCGCCGTCGCCGCAGGCGGCGTCGGTGGTGCAGCCGACGCCGCACCTTCCCTCGCCATTGATGCCGAGGCAGAGGTTGCCGCCGGCACCGCAGTCGGCGTCGGTGGCGCAGGGCTGGCAAGCGATTCCCTCGGATGCATGGGGGTTGAGCTGAGGGTCGCCATCAATGCCGTGTACGCCGTAGTGCACGCTGCGGAAGGCTTCGGTATTGAGGCCGCGCAGCATGCTCAGCCAGCTGATCGGGTAGTGCCGACCGGCGCCGTCGGTGATGGTCAGCCAGGTCACGAACTCGTGCAGGGTCTGGTATCCCACCGAGAAGGGAGTGGTATTGACGGTCGTGACGATGTCGACGTTGTCGAAGGTCTTGTTCGGGTTTGCCATCAGGTCGTCGACGTAGCTGCGGTAGGTCTGGCAGCCGTCGAGGACGAAGATCTGATAGCTGTCGCGCATCTCGAGGGTTGCGAAATCACTCGCCCGGATTTCGTGGCGCGGCTGGTAGTCGAGGATGAAGCCGGCCCCGGGGCCCGCGTGGCCCGAGTAGATGACGACATCACGGGCGCGAAAGCTCTCGCGAATGACATCGCTCAGCCGGGACTCTTCGTCGACGGTGACCATGTCCGAGTGGTAGACGTAAACTTGGACCTCGACCTCGTGGTCTTCGACGAAGATCGTCTTGGTGAACGGAGGCGAGTCGATGGCCAGGGACTCGAAGTCCGACACGGCCGGGTTTTCGAAGCCGCGCTCGTTCAGGAGGTAGTCGACGAGCCACTTCGCGGTCTCGAGGTCGAAGCGACCTTCGTTGTAGTCGCCGCCGAGGTGAATGCCGATGTCATAGACGCCGTCGGCGAAGAGTTCGTCGTACTTGGGGAAGGCGTCGCGGCTCTCGCTGCCTGCGATCTCGACCTCGACCGTCTCGCCGGTAGGCTCGGACCAATCCTGGACGGTGACCGTGAAGGTGCGCCGCCTCGCGGTCCCGGGAGCGAGCTGGCTCATGAGGTAGTGGCTGCCCACCAGGCCGATTCGAAAGGTGAACCGAGCCTCGTTGCCGACGACTTCGGTCCCCTCGGTCTCAGCGGCGTTCTTCTGGAAGTAGGTGAACCAGCTGACGTCGTCCCCGGTCTCGCCGCCGTTGGACTCACCGACGACCGACGTCACATGGCCCCGGATGGCGCGGCTCACGGTATTGAGGCGCCCCTGAACGGCGCGGTCGAGGGCTGCGTTTTGCTCATCTTCGGATAGGTCCGCGTAGTCCTCGGAAAGGGCTGCGTGGGCGACGCCAGTCAGTTCGAATTCGCGGGCATTCGAGGAGATGTAGTTGTCGGCTTTGCCGTCCTCGGCTGGGACCACTTCATGGGGGCCGGCTCCCGCTTCGATCGAAGCGTTGGGGCCAGAGACCGCACACCCGGCGAGGGCGAGCAAAAGGGCGTTCATCACGAGGCGAGACATGGGCGCGCTTGGTCAACGCAACAGACATGCCAGAGGTCGACCGCGGAAAGCGCAGGGATTCCCGAGCTTTGCCGGTGATCGCGGTGGCCACCGGGTGAGCCAGAGGCCGCCGCGAGAGCCGCCGGCCCCCGCCCTCGGGCCCTTCCCCAGCCCTACTCGCAGGCGCCGGGGCCGTCCATCAGCGCCCCTTCCGCGCCGCAGCGATAACGGCAGATGGTCGAGTCGCCCTCGCACCCTACGGAGCAGCTGCCGAGGCAGGTGACGGTGCACTCGCCGCGGTCGATGCACGAAACGCTCGACCGGGCGCCCACCTCGATGGTGCAGTTCGCGGCGCTCATTCGAGTTCCTGTTCGACGAAGAAACCCGGGGCGCGGAAGACCTCGCCTATTTCGTTGGTGCCGACGGAGAGTTCGAAGAGCGAGGTCACCCCATCGCCGTCGAGGTCACCATGGGCCCGGAAGCTATAGAGCGCTTCGTTTGGCCCATGGCCACAACGGGCCGGGCCGGCGACGATTTCGTATTGGAAGAAGACCGGGTCGAAGGGCGCGAAGCCGAGTTCGCTGAATGCGGCGTCGAGGGGGCCGAGCATCAGTTTCTGGTCGGTCGGTACGTTCGGGGTGACGGCCGGCCCGACCGTGCAATGGGTCTGGGTCGTCCCGTCCGGACCCATGCGCTCCTGCTCGTAATAGCTCGCCGCGCCGGCGAAGAGCGTCCTGAGGTTCGAGGTCGCCTCGGCGGTATTGGACCGGCGCACGTAGCCGATGAACGCGGGGAGGCCGATGGCGGCCAATACGCCGGTGCAGGGCACACAGCCAACGACGAGGACCAGCACGAGGATCAGCAGGCCGACCTTCTTCTTCTTGGGGGCAGGAGACGGTGGAGACGCCGGAGTCGGCGGAGACGCCGGACCCGGCGGCCCCCCATAGATCGGAGCGGTAGCCATGGGCGAAACGCTCTCACGGTGAGCCACGGGGCGGCAAGTGAATGGCACAGAAGTGGACCCCGGTGGGTTTGCCTCCCTAGCCTGGAGGGGTGAAGCACCATGCGCCCCGATTCCGGCCGCCGATCCCATTCCTAACAGCCGTCTTCCTACTCTCGTCGTCCGTGATGGTCGGCGCCTGCGGCGGCTCCACCCCGGAGGCCAATGAGCCGCTCCGGGGCGCCGGGGCACAGCACGAGCTTCGCACCGACGACCCGATAGCCCAGGCCCTCGCCGCCCGCCTGACGGTCTGGGTCTCCCGAGACGGTGAACCGACCTACGCGCGGCACTGCCGGGACGCCCCCGGAGGCTGCGAAGCGCGCATCGCGACGCTCGCCGAACTGCTCGAAGACGCCGCCGACCGCCACGGCCTC
>JAFDCW010000406.1 GCA_019312705.1 Deltaproteobacteria bacterium | reverse complement strand
CATCAGGGCTTCGTACTGGCGCGTGAGGGCGTTCTGGGGCTCGGTGAGGATGCGAACGAAGTCGCCCTTCTCGAGAGATGTCAGTTCGACGCGAATCGGGAAGCGCCCCTGGAGCTCGGGGATGAGGTCCGAGACCTCCGCGACGTGGAAGGCGCCGGCCGCCACGAAGAGGATGTGGTCGGTCTTGACCGGCCCGTACTTCGTGCTGACCGTCGAGCCCTCGACGATCGGCAAGAGATCACGCTGCACGCCCTCGCGGCTGACGTCCGGTCCCCCGGAGGCCGCCTGACGGCTCGCGACTTTGTCGATTTCGTCGAGGAAGACGATGCCGGTCTGCTCGGTGCGCTCGATGGCCTCGCGATTGACGGAGTCCATGTCGATGAGCTTCTGGGCCTCTTCCTGCTCGAGGAGGGGGCGGGCGTCGCGAACCTTGCGGGGGCGGCGCTTCTTCGGAGGGCCCTTGAACCCCGGCAAACTGCCGAGCATGTCCTTGAGGTTCATCTCTTCCGTGCCGTTGGCGCCGAAGACCGTCATGAAGGGGTTGCCGCCGTCAGCGACCTCCACGTCCACCTCTTCGTCCTCGAGGTTGCCGGCCCGGAGCTGTTCACGGATGGCCACCAGGGTGGGCTCGTCGATGGCAGGCGGGGGAGCGGCCGCGGCGCCGCCGGGAGGCGGCGTGATCATGAAGGGACCGAAGGGCGTGGGGTTCGACGGCATGGGCGCCACCGGCGGCGGGGCCGCGTCGGTTCCCGCGGCCCGTCGCGCCTCTTGGGCGTGCTTGATGGCCAACATGCGCGCGATGCGATCCTCCGCAGCCTCCTTTGCGCGCCGCTCGACGGCCTCGGTCTTCTCCTCGCGGACGAGCTTGATGGCGATCTCCACGAGGTCCCGGATCATCGACTCGACGTCCCGGCCGACGTACCCGACCTCGGTGAACTTGGACGCTTCGACCTTCACGAAGGGGGCCCGGGCGAGCTTGGCCAGGCGCCGGGCGATCTCGGTCTTTCCGACGCCGGTCGGGCCGATCATGATGATGTTCTTCGGAGCGATCTCGTCGCGGAGGTCCGAGTCGACCTGCTGGCGCCGCCAGCGGTTGCGCAGAGCGACCGCGACCGCGCGCTTGGCGGCGTCCTGGCCGATGATGTACCGGTCGAGTTCGGCGACGATTTCACGCGGGGTGAAGCTACTGGTCGGGGCGTCATCCATCACAGAACCTCCACCACGATCTGGTCGTTGGTGTAGACGCATATCTCACCGGCGATGGAAATGGATTGCTCGGCGACGTCCTTCGCAGAGAGCTCCGTATGGCGCATCAAGGCCCGCGAGGCGGCGAGGGCATAGCTGCCCCCCGAGCCGATGGCTACGACGCCCTCGTCGGGTTCGATCACGTCGCCGGTGCCGCTGATGAGCAGGGTCGTCTCGGCGTCCATGACGATGAGCATCGCCTCGAGGCGCCGGAGGAAGCGGTCGGTGCGCCAGTCCTTGGCGAGCTCGACGGCGGACCGGAGCAGGCTGCCCCGGTGGGCCTTGAGCTTCGCCTCGAAGCGGTCGAGGAGGGTGAAGGCATCGGCGGTGGCCCCAGCGAAACCCGCGACGACCTTGCCGTCGGCGATGCGGCGTACCTTACGCGCCTGGCCCTTCATGATGGTCTGGCCGAGGGATACCTGGCCGTCACCGGCCATCGCGGCCTGACCGTCCCGGCGGACGGCGATGATGGTTGTAGAGCGGAATACGGGATTGTCAGATGGCTGGGATGGCTGCACGGCTCGGGAAGCTAATGCCGCGATTTGTGGTGTCAAGGAGCTCCCGGGGGCACCATGGGTGCTGTGGTCGACCGCCTCACCCCCCAGATAGAGCTGTTCGAGCGCTACCTCCGGGACGAGCGGCGCATGTCACCGCGCACCGTCACGACCTACGGACGCGACCTCCGGGCCCTGCGCGATTTCGCGGCTGAGGCGGGCCTGACCCTCGACGCCAAGCGCCTCGGGGTGGTTGCGCTCCGGGGGCACCTCGCCCAGCTCTTCGACGGCAATGGACCGGCGACCCTGTCCCGGAAGCTCTCGGCGTTCCGGTCCTTCTACAAGTTCCTCGAACGCCGCGGCGTCGTGAAGGAGAACCCCGCCGCGGCCCTCAAGTCGCCCAAAGTGCCAAAGCCCTTGCCGAAGTTCCTGACCGTCGAAGACGCCTTCCGCGTCGTCGAAGCCCCGACCGCCGACCGAAGCCGGGACGGGCGCCTGAAGATCCGCGACCGCGCCATCCTCGAGCTGCTCTACGGCGCCGGCATTCGCGTCAGCGAGCTCGCCGGCCTGACCCTCGAGCAGACCGACGTCGCCGGCGGCTCCCTGCGCGTCATCGGAAAGGGCGACAAGGAACGCGTCGTTCCCCTCGGTGGCGCCGCTCGCGATGCCCTCGTCGCCTGGCTCGAGACCCGCCCCACCATGAAGAAGAAGAAAGAGGGCGCGACCATTCACCCCACGGCGCTTTTCCTCGGCCGTTGGGGCACGGCGCTAACTGCACGCCAGGTGCAAAACATCGTCCGACGCTACGGCGCCCTCGGTTCCGGCCGCGGCGACTTGCACCCCCACGCGCTGCGTCACACCTGCGCCACCCACCTCCTCGACGCCGGCGCCGACCTGCGCACCATCCAAGAGCTCCTCGGCCACGCCAGCCTCTCGACCACCCAGCGCTACACCCACGTCAGCGTCGACCGGCTGATGGCCGTCTACGACAAGGCCCACCCGATGGCGCGGAAGGCGAAAGACGACGAGAGCCGCTGAGCGGCGCCCCTCACCGCTCGGGCGGCTGCTCGTAGTAGTCGGCGGCTTCGACGCCGTCGTTCTCTACGTGCACGTGGGGGCCGCGCTCACCGATGTCGGCGGACCAGTGGTAGACGCGCTCTTCGAAGCGGTGCGTCGGGAGGCGTCGGCGGCCGAGCTCGCGCGCTTCGGCGCCGGCTCGGGACATCAGCCACCGGTGCTCTTCGACGTCCTCCTGGCACCGGCGCATCTCCTCGTGGATCACCGTGCCGTCGTCGAGAGCCCGGCTGCTGACCTGCTCGAAGGGGCAGACCGCGTCGTCGTGGGCGAGCTCGGTCTGAATCACGAAATACATGATCAGCACGATGAGGGTGATCAATGGGGCGGCGACGGCGACGGCAACCCACCGGAGGATCTTCTGCTTCTGCGGGTCCGGCACATCATCCGGCGGACCCTCAGGGCCGCCCTGCCATCGCCCACCGCGGGCGCCGGGGTCACTCACGTCGCAGCCGGAGCAGGAGGTACGTCAGGGGCAGAAGGGGCGTCGGGCGCAGAAGGCGCGGAGGCTTCAGCCGGTGCCTCGTACTTGGGCAGGCGCGCGGCGACTTCCCGAGCGCCTACGAGGTCGAGCCACCCTTCGAGGTCCGCGAGAGCCTCGGTAGCCCGAGCCTCCCGCATGGCGCGCTTCCGGTCCCGCTTCTTTCCGCGGACCTTGGGCCCCGTGAATTCGGGGAACATGCTCCACACGACATTGGAGGGCTGGTAGTCGTCCCGGGGTGTCGCCAGATGCCCGAGCAAGGACCCGAGGGCGGTCGTCGCCGGCGGGCGCCGGCTCGCCATGGCCTCGGCGCCATTGCCGTCACCCAAGCCGTTGGCCCCGGCGAGCATGACCCCGAGGCAGAGCCCGCAGGCGGCGCTTTCGACGTAACCCTCGACGCCGGTGATCTGCCCTGCGAGGTGAACTCCCGGGGCGTTCTTCAACGCGAGGTCCGCGCCGAGGGCGTCCGGGGCCTTCACGAAGGTATTGCGGTGCACGCTGCCAAGGCGCGCGAAGGTCGCGTTCTCGAGGCCGGGGATCATACGGAAGACCCGCTTCTGCTCGGGCCAGGTCATGCGGCTCTGGAAGCCGACGAGGTTGTAGGCCGTCGCTCCTTTGTCTTCTTGCCGGAGCTGAACCACCGCGTGGGGCCAGCGCCCGGTCTTCGGGTCCGTGAGGCCAACGGGCTTCATCGGCCCGAACGACAAGGTTTTGGGCCCACGCTCGGCCATCACCTCGACCGGCAGGCACCCCTCGAAGTAGCGCACTTTTTCGAAGCTATGGGCCTCGACCTTCTCCGCCGCGACCATCTCCGCGACGAAGCGCGTGTAGAGCTCCTCGTCCATCGGGCAGTTCACATAGGCGTCGTCGCCGCCCTTGTCCCAACGGGAGGCTCGGAAGACTCTGTCCCAATCGATCGAGTCGGCGTCGACCACGGGCGCGATGGCGTCGTAGTAGGCGACGTGTTCGGCTCCCACCACTCGGGCGATGTCCGCCGCGAGGGCCTCGCCCGTGAGGGGCCCCGTCGCGAGGACCACCGGGCGTTCGTCCGGCACTTCGGTGACGACCTCGTGGACGACCCGGATACGAGGATGGGCCTCGATGCGTCGGGTCACCTCGGCGCTGAAGATCTCCCGGTCCACGGCGAGGGCTCCGCCGGCTGGTACCGCCGCCATGCCGGCGGCGGCCATGATCACGGACCCGGCCCGGCGCATCTCTTCTTTGATGAGCCCGACGGCGTTCGCCAGGGCCGCGCCTCGAAACGAGTTCGAGCAGACGAGCTCGGCGAGGCCGTCGCCGTTCTGCGCCGGAGTCCGTGCCTCGGGCTTCTGCTCGATGAGCACGACATCGATGCCGCGCTCAGCGAGCTGGAACGCGCACTCGGTCCCGGCGAGGCCCCCGCCGACGATGGTCACCGCCATGAAAGGGGCCTCAGCTGGCCTTCTCTTCGGTCGCGGGCTTGCTTTCGGCCTCGGCCTCGGCCGCCCGCCTCGCCTCCGCCGCCTCGGCCGACTCTTCGTCGCCCTCGTCCGGGCGTTCGTAGTCGCACGTCTCGTTGGCGCACTTCAGCATCGGGTTCGCCTTGCCGCCGGCACGAACCAGGAAGTCTGCGCCGCACTGCTTGCACTCCTCCTGGACCGGCTGGGCCCACGTTCGGAAGTCGCACTTTGCTTCGTTCTGGTAGTTGGTGCAGCCGTAGAACGGCCGCTTCCGGCCCCGGGCACGGATCTCGATGATCTCACCGGTCTTGCACTTCGGGCACTTCACGCCGATAGGCACCGGCGAGGTGTTTTTGCACTTCGGGTAGGCGGAGCAGCCGAGGAAGAAGCCGTTGCGCCC
>JAFDCW010000405.1 GCA_019312705.1 Deltaproteobacteria bacterium | reverse complement strand
CCATCGCCGTCATCCGCATGGACGATGGCAAAGCCAACGCGCTCTCTCCGGCGGTCGTCGTTGGTCTCGACGAGGCGTTTTCCCGGGCCGAGGCCGACGCCGACGTGAAGGCGGTGGTCCTCGCAGGCCGCCCCGGTAAGTTCTCCGCCGGCTTCGACCTGAAGGTCATGATGAGCGGCCCCCAGGCGGCACGCGACCTCGTGATGGCAGGCGGTGGGTTTTTCATGCGCCTCTACGCCTTCCCGAAGCCCGTCGTCGCCGCCGTTTCGGGCCACGCCATCGCCGGGGGTGTGCTGCTTGCCGCCTCGTGCGATGTGCGCATCGGCATCGCCGGGGACTTCAAGCTCGGCCTCAATGAGGTGCAGGCGGGTATGCCCGTCCCCATCCTCGCCCACAAGCTCGCCCGAGACCGCCTCGACCCGCGCCACCTGACCGAAGCCGTCCTCTTCTCGCGGCTCTACGATCCGGAGGCCGCAAAGGATGTTGGCTGGCTCGACCTCGTCGTCGACGGCAGTGACCTCGAGGCCGAAGCCATGAAGGTCGCAGGCCAGCTTTCACAGCTTCCGGCGGGGCCCTACGCGCGCACCAAGGAGAGCCTCCGGCGCGAGACGATCGCCTACGTGCTGGCGACGGTCGAAGAAGACATCGCCTCGTTCGCGAGTTGACGTCGCCGGCGCCCAATTAGAAACGGCGAAACCATCGAGGCTTCGCCGTTGTCCGTTTTGCCAACCGACCGCGGGTCGGGGAGCTCGACGGAAAACCGGATGGGCTCTTTCTGAGCCCCTACCTACGAGCCCCTATTGACGAGCCCCTCGCGCCTCGATGCGCGGACGATCGAGGGCGTGGCTGTAGCCGGCGGTCGGGGTCCGCAGGCCGCGGCTGGTCTCGTGAATCATGGGCTCGACGTGGCGGTCGAGGGCCCAGGTGGCTTCGTTCGAGCCCTGGGCGAACTCCTCGCCGACGGTCGCGAAGCTCACCAGGCGGTGGTCCACACCGAGGTCGACGAGGTAGCTGCGCACGGTCTGGGCTCGGCGTTCGCCGAGGGCGAGGTTGTACTCTTCGGTGCCTCGGGGGTCGGCGGAGCCGACGAGGTGCACCGGCAGGCCGCGGCCCTTCTGCACGCAGGTGGCGATGCGCGTCAGCTCGAAGGTTGATCGGGCGTCGAGGTTTGCGGAGTCGTGGCCGAAGTAGAGCGCCCCGGCGTCGCAGGCCTCGGCGTACTCTTCGACCTCAACGGTTGCGTTCCCATCGGTCGCTCGCACCCGAAAGGCGTTCGGGTGGTCTGTGCTTTGGGCGCCGCCGCAGGCCCCCAGGGTTGCGGCCAGGCTCACCAGGGCCAAAAGGCCAGTCGTCGTTCGAATCATTATCGTCTCCCTCTGGGAGCCGCGCTCGTTTGCCCGCGCACTCTCCCTCTCTCCGGGAGTGCCTGAGGGCGGCCGTAGTGGTCAAAAAAGACGACGCTGGCAATTGATTGAGGTGCTCAGTGAAAGTCCCTCGATGGGGGTGCGACCTCTTCGGCTTCCAGAGCGTCCCGGTCTCCCTCGCCCGCGTTCAACTCCGGCGCGAAGATGTCGTCGGCGACGAGGTGGGTGACGCCGTCGGCGACCTGGAGCTTGCCGCTCACGCCGAGCAGCTTCGCGGTCTTGCCGAGCAGCGCCCGGCGCTCGAAGACCTGGCGCCAGACGACGACGTTCACGAGCCCCGTCTCGTCTTCGAGGGTGAAGAAGGTGACGCCGCTCGCGCTCCCCGGCCGCTGGCGACAGATCACCATGCCCACGTAGCGCACCCGGCGTCCGTCGGGCATTTGATTGAGCTCCCGGGCGGCGGGGCACCGGCGTTGCTCGAGGGCTTTCCGGTAGGCGCCCATCGGGTGGCCCCGGGTCGAGTGGTGGCTCGACCGGAAGTCCCACGCCACGGCCTCCGGGGGCCGGAGCACCGGGAAGGCCACGCGCCGCGGCGCCGGGGTGAGGGGCAGGGGGTCCTGAGCGTGGCGGGCGAGGCCCCGGACCTGCCAGATCGCCTCGCGCCTCCCGTAGCCAAAGCCATCGAGCGCCCCGGCTTCGGCGAGGCGAACCAACGCCCGCTGGGATAGGCGCGTCGTCCGGACGAAGTGCTCGAGGTGCTCCCGAGAAGGCGCCGCGGGAGGCTGCCCGAGGCGGGAGCGCGACGAAGTCGTGCCGAGCCGGGAGGCAGCCTCTCGCGGCGCCGGTAGTGCTTGCCGGTGCTCCCGAGAAGCGGACATCGCGCGCACCTGGACAGACCACCCTTCGAGGGCGCCCTTCTCTCGTTCGCCGAGCCCCGACACCTGGCGCAGCCCTACGCGCAGCGCGAAGCCCCCGGTCGACTCTTCATCCCTTTCGAGGGTCGAGTCCCACCTCGACTCCTGGACGTCCACCGGCCGGACCCGGACGCCGTGGCGCCGGACGTCTTCGATGAGGGTCGACGGCGAGTAGAACCCCATCGGCTGGGCGTTGAGCATCCCGCAGGCGAAGGCGCCGGGGTGGTGGCACTTGAGCCACGACGTCACGTAGGCCAGCAGCGCGAAGCTCGCCGCGTGGCTCTCGGGGAAGCCGTACTCGCCGAAGCCTTCGATCTGCGAAAAGACCCGTTCGGCGAAGTCTTGGGGGATGCCCTTTTCCATCATGCGCCCGACGAGGCGCTCGCGGTGCTGCTCGATGCGGCCCTTGCTGCGCCAGGCCGCCATGTCGCGCCGCAGCTGGTCAGCCTCGCCGGGCGTGTAGTCCGCCGCGACCACGGCGAGCTTCATCACCTGCTCCTGGAAGATCGGCACCCCGAGGGTCTTGTCGAGCACGCGCTCGAGGCAGGGGTGCGGGTAGCTCACCTCTTCCTCACCCTTTCGGCGCCGGAGGTAGGGGTGGACCATGTCGCCCTGGATCGGCCCCGGCCGCACGATCGCCACCTCGATCACCAGGTCGTAAAACGTCTTCGGTTTGAGCCGGGGCAGCATGGCCATCTGGGCCCGGCTCTCGATCTGAAAGACCCCCACCGTGTCCCCCTTGGTGCACATGGCGTAGGTCGCTGGGTCTTCGGCGGGGACCGTCGCGATGGAGAGGTCGGCGACCCCGTGGTCCCGCAGCAGCGCAAAGCTCCGGCGCACCGCCGTCAGGCACCCGAGGCCCAGGAGGTCGACCTTGAAGAGGCCGAGGTCCTCGACGTCCTGCTTGTCCCACTGGATGACCGTCCGCCCTTCCATCGTCGCCGGCTCGATGGGCACCAGCGTATCGACGGGCTCGGCGCCCAGCAGAAACCCCCCGGGGTGGATCGAGAGGTGCCGGGGGAAGTCGAGGATCTCCGCCGTGATGGCGAGCAGCTGCCGGACGGCGGGGGAGCCGACGTCGAGGCCCGCGGCCCCAAGGGTTTCGAGGTCGAGGGTGCCCGAGTAGTGGCCGAGGAGTCGGGCGATGCCGTCGAGATCCGTCGCAGGGAAACCGAGGACTTTGCCCACGTCGCGGACCGCCGACCGTGCCCGGTAGCGGATCACGTTGGCGACCATCGCCGCGTGACGCCGGCCGTAGCGCTCGTAGACGTGTTGGATGACCTCTTCGCGGCGGCTGTGCTCGATGTCGAGGTCGATGTCCGGCGGCGAGCCGCGCTCCCGGCTCATGAAACGCTCGAAGAGCAGATCCATGCGCACGGGATCGATCGCCGTGATGCCCAAGCAAAAGCACACGGCGCTGTTGGCCGCGCTGCCCCGGCCCTGGCAGAGGATCCCCTGCTCTCCGCACCACTCGACGATCTCGTGCATCGTCAGGAAGTACCCGCCGTATTCGAGGGAGCCGATGATGCCCAGCTCGCGTTTGAGCTGCTTGGTGACGTCCACAGGCACCCCGTCGGGGTAGCGTCGCCGCGCCCCCTCGAAGGCGAGGTGTTCGAGCCAGCCCTGTTCTTTGTAGCCCTCCGGCGGCGCCTCGGCGGGGTAGCGGTAGTCGAGATCGCGCAGCCGAAAGGAGCACCTCGCGGCGACCTCGATGGTCCGGTCGACGGAGGCCGGGTCGTCCGCGTAGAGCTCCCGGAAGGCCGCCGGCGTCGCGATGGCGTGCTCGGCGTTTTCGCGGATCCGCGTCCCCGCGCCAGAGAGCGTCACCCCGTGGCGGATGCATACGAGCACGTCCTGGACCGGGCGCCGCTTGCGCTCGTGGTAGAGCACCTCTTGGCCCGCGACCACCTCGACGCCGAGTAATGCGGCCGCCGCCCGGAGGTCTTGCTCGCGGCGGATCTCCCGGGCGGATAGATGCCGCGTCACCAGCGCGTAGGCCCCATCGCCGTAGGCCGGGGCCACCTCGCGGACCATCGCCGCGTCCGTGAAGAGGGCGACGAGGCCATCCCCGGCTCCCGCCCGCCGCGCCGCATCGGCCGTGACCCGCCCCTCGCCCTTGGGGCACCTCTGCTGGCCCTCGCTGAGCAGCCGGCACATCGCGCCGTAGCCTTTTCGGGTGCGCGCGAGGAGGATCATCAGCCCTCGCCCCGCCTCCTCGGTCTCGAATTCGCCCTCGCGCTCGACCGTCACCTGGGCCCCGCAGAGAGTCTCCGCCCCGAGCTCCTGGGCCTTCACGTGGGCCCGGACCAGCCCGTAGACACCGTCCCGGTCGGTGATGGGCAAAGCCGGCAACCCGAGCTCGTGGCTCCGGGCGACCAGCTCCTCGGGGTGGCTGCCCCCTTCGAGGAACGAGTAGTTACTCTTCACCCAGAGGGGCACATAGGGCGCGACGCGCGGGGCCACGCGCTAGTCCACGTACCCGTGGAGGTACCAACGCTTCCGCGGCCTGTCCCAGAAGAGCCAGAGCAGCTCGCCGCCGTTGGTCTCGGCGTAGTAGTAGTCCCGCTCCACCGTCCGCACCCACCACCCCCCGCTCACCCGGTAGGGCCCGTAGAGCCGGGCGAGGCCTTCGCCTCCGTCGAGGGTCGGCCCGAGGGACGGAGTGTCGCGATCCCGCGAAGGCAAGGGCCGCGGCTTGGCGAGGACCCGGCGGATGAGCGGCGGAAGGTCTTGATCGTTGGCGGCCGTTTCCGCTCCCGTCACCGCTCCCGTTCCCGTTCCCGTCACCGTCACCGTTCCCGTTCCCGTTCCCGTTCCCGTTCCCGTTCCCGTTCCCGTCACCGTCACCTTCCCGTTCCCGTTCCCGTTCCCGTTCCCGTTCCCGTTCCCGTTCCCGTTCCCGTTCCCGTTCCCGTTCCCGTTCCCGTTCCCGTTCCCGTTCCCGTTCCCGTTCCCGTTCCCGCTCCCGCTCCCGCTCCCGTTCCCGTTCCCGTTCCCGTTCCCGCTTCCGTTGACTTGCCTTCGGGCTGCGCCCGAACGCGTCGACTAGTCTGTACCTGTGCAGCTCCGTGGACTGCGTCCACTTCGCCATGCACAGCTACAGCCGAGTGGCCCGTTCCCGTTCCCGTTCCCGTCCCCGTTCCCGTTCCCTTCTTCCCCTTCTTCCCCTTCCCATCCGGCCGCGTTGCCAACCTCAACCGCGTCGCCGGCTCCCACGCGTACCGCGCCTCCGGCAAGTGCGCGTCCCGCAGCCGCGCCCGGCTCACCGCCGCCTCGCCGAAGGCCGCTCGGACTCGGGCCAGCGCCCGTTCGCCGGCGGCCAAATCACGCTTCGGCCCCATGCGAAACATCGTCAGCTGGTCGCCCTCGGGCCGCGCGGTCTCCGCCGTCAGGGTGATGCCCTCGACCGGCGTCGGCAGGCTCAGGTCGCCGAGGCGCAGCCGCACCAGCTCGAGCACCGCCAGCGCATCTCGGGTCGGCGCCGCTGGCTCGATGCGCTCCCTATGCACTCGGTCCTCGGTCTCGGGCTCCTCCGCGCTCTTCGCCCCCCCCGGCATTTGGCCCCCGCGCTCGAGGTGGAGATCGATCTCGAGCGCCCTAAGCACCAACGAACGCGCCGTGACCTTCGTCAGCAGCTCGTGCAGCGCCCCCTTGATGCCAAAGAGCAAGCGCGCGTGGTCGTGGTCCGGCGGGTCGATCTCGAGCGACACGATGAGCGGCTCGGCGAGAGCCCGGGGCTGCATCGGCAGCTGGGTCTCCTCCGAAGCGAGGGCCTGGAGCCGCGCCGCCTCGGCCCCGAAGCGCGTCCGGAGCTCCCCCGCGGGCAGGGCGACCAGGTCGCCAAGGGTATGCACCGAGAGCGCGCCGAGGTCGCCATGCAGGCGCGGAGACAGATCCAAGGCCCCGAGCGGTACCCGGTCGAGGCGGCCGCGGCTGGCCGCCCCGGGGGCGAGCACCAGAGCACCCCGCACCGTCCGGGCTATTGCAAAGGCCGCGAAGCGCCCATCGGCCACCACCACCGCTCCCGTGAACGAGCGCCCCCGGAGGTAGCCGTGCACCGTGTCGGCCCAGGTCCGAAGGTTGCCGTAGATGCGAGTGAGCCCCGACGGGTCGGCGTAAAACGTGCCGGGGCTCGCCTCGTCGGCCTCCACCCTCGGCGAGAAGTTGAGCAGTGCGCCGACCAATTCATCGCGCACCTCTTCGATGCGCTCTGCCGTCACCGGCGCCGCCCGGAGCCCCGGCACCAAGCTCTTGGCCGCCCCGAAGCGCATGCCCACCCGGAGGTGCAGCCGCCTCGCCGTCTCGTCGACATGAGTCAACGGCGCGTCCGGCCGGTCCTCGGCCACCACCGCCAAGGGCGCCCCGCCGAACTCTGGCCGGTCCCGGCGCAGCACCTGGAGCGCCAGCCCCGGCAGGTCGATGCACGCGAAGCGCGTGCTCGGGGGCGCGGCTCTTGCTGCAGAGTTCGCCTTCACCCGGCGCTCTCTATGCGAGGCCCCAGGGCGCCCGCCGTCGGTCTGGCTGCGGTACCCCGCCGCCGACCTTGTCCTTGAGCACCCGGTGCTCGATCACGAAGCGCCCCGGCCCGCGTCGATGCCGCGACGGCGCGATCCGCAAACCCACCATCGGTCCCAGCGACGGCGCCGCGTCCTCGCCCTCGCTCAAGAGGACCACCCGGCTCTCGTGCTGCCGGGCCAGCGCCGCCAGCCGCCCCTGCCACGCCCCGCCCCGGGGCCTCGACCGACCGAGGTCGACGACCACCAACCCAAACGCCCCCGACCGGAGCAGCAACTCCGCCGCCCGCGCCAGATCTCCGCCGACGCTCCGAGTCACCTGCCCGCGTTGCCCGGCGCCCCTGCGCCCGGCGCCGCGACCAGCCCGCGCACCACCCCGCGCGCTCGCCGCTCGTCCGCGGAGAGGCACCCGCACCACCACCAGAGCCTCGAGGTCGACCCCCGACTCCGCGAGATCTGGCGGGTAGAGCGCCCCGTCCTCGGGCTGCACCCAAACCACCGGCTCGTCCTGTTCCTGGGCCCGGATCACCAACGACACCGCCGCCGTCATCCGCCCCGACGACACCGCCCCGCTCAGCTCCGAGAGCCGCCCCGCCGGAACCCGCTCGTTCAGCGTCTCGGGCCGGGCGGCCGGCAAACCCCCGAGTTTACCGGCCTTTTCCGGGCCCCCGCGCGTCGCCGCGAAGAGTGGAAGAGCAGCGCTCATGATATCCCCAGGATACTGAACAAAACGTCAGTGTCAAGGGTATCGATGGGGATCACGCGGGTGATCTGCGCCGTCGTGTGCGCATCCGCTGTATTGGCTGTCGTGGCCGGCCTCGTTCCCTGTAGACCTCAGCCTTGACCGCCTGCTCCTGCTCCTGGGGCTCGGTTCCCCCAGATTCGCCCTCAGCTTCACCACGCTCAGAGGGGGATCCCTCGGGCTCAGGCTGTTGATCCGATTCCCGCTGTGCGTTCCCGGCACGAGGTGGTGTCTCCCTCACATTCGGAGCAGCCGCCTGTACGTCTGGCTGGGTCGGTGGTGTCACGAGCGCTACGACAGCCATCGCGGCACCCGAGCCGCTCACCACCAAAGCCATCCCGGCGAGCACCCAAACGGAGGGGTGGTGATGGCTGTCCCAACCCGACGCCCAACCGGGAGCACCATCGGAAGGATCTCAGAGTCTGTTTCGAAGGGTGACCAAATCGTCGGTCGAGAGCACCCGGCCGAACGGTTGTCCAGGGTTGATGATGACCGGCAGCCTGGGTGGATTCATGACTTCCAGGACCAGTCGGAATGGGACCTCACCGATCGACAGCCCCGGCTCGTCGGGGATTCTCTCTCGGGAGGTGAAGAGTGGCACCAGATCCTGACCGTCCAGCTGGATCGCCTGGAACCGGACGGTGGGCTCGCTGCCATCCGTTCCGGTATTGACCGAGCCGTTCACGATCCAAACATCCGCGTCAAGCAAAGCGTCGTGTAGAGCGTCCTCTTCGGCAGCGACAAGAGCATCTTCAACGGGACCTGTTGGATCAAACCGTGGCGGCGAGGGTGCTCCCCGGTGTATTCCGCCGTGTTCACAGCTCCTGCGCCCGACTGTGGAAAGCCAATCTGGAATCACTTCGACTCGCCAGCCGGAGTCACCCGCTTC
>JAFDCW010000404.1 GCA_019312705.1 Deltaproteobacteria bacterium | reverse complement strand
GACCTCGAAAAGAGAGACGTACCCCTGCCGCCCTCTCGGGCGCTGCACATCGTGACTCAGATATGCGACGGCGTCGGCGAGGCCCACGCCCAGGGGGTGATTCACCGCGACATCAAACCGGAGAACATCATCCTCGTCCCGCGCGGCCAGGACCCGGATTTCGTCAAGGTGGTGGACTTCGGCATCGCGCGTTTCATCTCCAACGACCAGACGATCGCGACCCAGAGCGGCCTGATCTTCGGCACCGCGCGCTACATCTCCCCGGAGGGTGCCGCCGGCGAACCGACCGACGCGCGCAGCGATGTGTATTCGATCGGCGTCTTGCTCTATCAGCTGCTCACCGGCCATACGCCCTTCGAGTCCACGTCGCCGGTCGCGCTGCTGATGCATCACATCAACGACCCGGCCCCCGATGTGCGTGGGCACGCCGGGGGTTCATCGCTCCCGCCGAACGTTTGCGACGTGGTCATGCGTTGCCTGGCGAAAAACCTAGACGCCCGCTTCGACGACGCGAACGATCTTTCGGCGGCGCTGCGCAACGCCGCGATGGCGGACGGCGTGGTCGTCGCCCCAGCCCGCATGAGCGCTTTGCCTGCGCGTCCTTCGAGCGCCGCCCGGACGCCGCGTTCAACCCCCCCCGCTGCACCGGCGCCGCCCTCGCGGGCACGTCGGCCCGAGCCACAGCACTCCCCCGCGCCGATCAGCGGCACGGGGCTCACACGCGCTCCGAGCCCCTTCAGCGATAGCGGGGCGAAGCCCGCCCAGGCGGAGCCTCTTCCGGAGGTCCCCGGCATGCGCCGGGGGCCGCTCGGGACAGTCTTCCTGGCGGCCCTCGTCGGGGCGGTGCTCGTTCTCCTCGGGGCTCTCGCGTCCCAGCCCATCATCGATTGGGCCGTGGGCGATGACGACCTCGAGCAGCTCCAGGAGCTCGAGGAGCAGGCTCGGGCGGCCTTCGACCGAGGCAATTGGCTGAAACCCGAGGGCGACAACGTGCTCGAGATCACCGACGCCATGCTGGCTATCGATTCGACCTACGCCGGGGCCGGGAATCTCCGCGAGGACGTCGCCCGGCGTTTCCGCGAGGAGGGCGAGGCGGAGCTTGGCCAGGGGCTCTACGAGGAGGCGCGAAGCAGATTTCACCACGCTCTCCTCTTCGTCCCCGAAGACGTCATGGCCCAGCGCCACCTCGCCGAGCTCGACGCCAGGGGGCCGGCCCCCGAGGCGGCCCCCGCGCCGGAGTTGCGCGCCGTGCCCGAGGTTCCCCGGGTCGGCGAGTCCACGACCTTCTTCGTGACCCTGGTCGCCGAGCCCGATGCCGGGAGCGAACCGGAGTTGATGGTCTCCCGGGTCAACGCCCGGGGGGGCCGTACCGTCCCGGCGACCCCCGACGGTGATCGCCTGCATTGGATCGCGACCTTCACCTTCCGCCGCTCCGGCGCGCACCGGGCGGTCTTTTCCGCCGATGACCTCGAGATCGCGGTGGACGTCGAAGTCGTGGGCCGCGGCGTCGCAACTCGACCGGCCACCGACCCACCGACGACCACTCAACACAACGTACCGGTAAGACCCCAGGCGGCGCCGGCCGTCGCCGGAGACGATGGCATCGACTGGCGCCTGCCGGGCGAACGCCCCCCGCCGTCGATGACCCGTCCGACTCCGGAGCGAGCCCCGACACCGGCCCCGCGAGCCCCGCCCAGCCCCCGCATGGTCGTACCCCCCGCGCCCCCCGCTCCTTGGACCAGCACGCCTTAGGGCGCGATCCAAAGCCGCAGAAGATCAGAAGCGGTCTTTGCCTTCGCGCAGCGCCGTGAACCGGCCGACGTCGTCGGGGCCGGCGGCGATGGTCGGGACGTCGTAGCGGAAGAAGGGATTCGTCGACCTCTCGGCACCGATTGTCCCGGGCACCGTCATCTCACCTTTGGCCCGTTTGCTCTTCGCCGCGGCGAGGGCCCCGGCCACTGCTCGGTTGTCCGGTTCGACTCCGGCCGCGTATTCCAGGTTCTTCACCGTGTACTCGTGGCCGCACCAGACCAACGCATCCTCGGGGAGCTCCCGGAGCCTGCCGAGGGAGTCCTTCATCATCTGCATGGTTCCCTCGAGGACCCGTCCGCAGCCCCCGATGAAGAGCGTGTCACCGCTGAAGAGGTTGCCTTCAGTGAAGAAGGAGATTGCGCCGAGGGTATGGCCTGGGTTGTCGATGACCCGGACTTCGTGGCCTTCGAAGGCGAAGATGTCGCCGTCGCCGTGGGCCGTCGTCTGCTTCGGGATGCGTTTCTCGCGGTGGTCGTGGGCACTCCCGCGAATCACCAGACCGGGCACGGCTTCGGTGATGCCCTCGATGCCCCCGACGTGGTCGAAGTGATGGTGGGTCAGCCATAGCTCGCGAAGCTGCACCCCCTCTTCGCCGGCAGCGGCGAGGACCGGCGCGTGCTCCGATGGATCGACCGCGGCGGCGTACTTCGTCGCCTCGTCGATGACCAGATAGGCGTAGTTGTCTTGCATGCACGGGACGGGGACGATTCGCATCGGCGACGTGTAGCACGCAGGGGCTGCTACCCTCGCGGTCCATGCACGAGGGAGGATCGGACAATCGCGAGCAGCGCGAGAAACCAGCGCAGCCCCAGGGCGGCGGGACAGCGCTCATCCTCTTGACGGTGGTTGCGGCGCCGGTGGCCCTCGGCTTCGAGACGCTCCTCCGGAAGCTGCTCTTTCCTCCCGAATTCGAGCAGATCCGTGCCTTGTTGCATCCGATCCTCACCCCCCTCGTATGGGGCCTCGTCGTGATCACGGCCGTCGTCGGGGCCCTAGGCGTCGTCCTTCAGCGTCGCCTCGTCTCCCGCGCCATCGAGCGAGTCCCCCCGGACCAACGCGACGCGGCGCGAGTGCACCGGGCCAAACTCGGGGCCTTCATGCTCGCGGCAAGCGTGCCTCAGGTGCCTGCGATCCTCGCCACCTTCGGTTTCATGTGGGGCTCTTCGCTCACACCGACCGTCCTGGCGATCGCCGTCGCCACCCTCGCCATCGCGCTTCAGGCGTTTTTGGCCCGGTCCACTGAGCGCAGGTAGAGCCCAAGAAAGAGCAAGGCGAGGCCGAGGGTCCCGGGGAGGCCGAACAAACCCATCGTGATGGAGTCGCCCCCGGTCGTCAGCGGCGGAAGCTTGGCCATGCCTTCGAACGTGCCGTACATGATGGCGGCGGGGAAGACGCTGCCGCTCAGGCGGCGTAGTTCGATGGCGACGCCCGTGAAGAGGATGCACCAGGCGATGCACATGGGGATGCCGGCGATGGGCGCGTCCGGATAGCGAAACCCCTGAGCCACCAGGGGCACGTACCAAACGCCCCAGATGGCGCCGATGATGAGCGCCTTCTGGAGGAGTGGCGCTTGCACCTCGCGGTACATGAACCCGGTCCAGCCGAGCTCTTCGCCGAGACCACGGACGGCATTGATGGTCATGCCGGCGACCATCGCCTGGGCGATCATGCCGATCGCCGGGTGAGCCTCGTAGGCCTGGACCTCGGCGATGAAGGTCTCCTGCTGGTCCATCGGGATCTGGGGCAGAAAATGGGCGATGAAGTCGTCGACCGACAGCGCGAACTCGTGGCCCGGGAGGGAGCCGCCGATGAGCACCGAGAGGGCGAAGGTGAGGGGTGGGATGAGCCAGGCTGCCAACCACCAGCGGTTGATGGAGAGGCTCAAGCCGAGCTCCGCGAGGACCGGTTCGTTGAGGATTGCGCCCTTCACGATGAGGGCCGCGAACGCCGGAGGCGCCATGAAGAGCAGCGCCGCCGCTTGAGATGCGGGGGAGCCCCACTCGCCACCGAAAGCGGCGAAGCCGATACCGAGGCTCCAGCTCAGGCCGAAGGTCAGGACGAGGTAGACGGCCACCTTCTGCCGGGACGTCCACGCCGGCCGTGGGGGCGAGACGATCACTTGCGCATCACTTGCGTCTGGCGCGCCAGGAGATCCGTTCGGCCTCTTGCATCGCCTCGTACTGCGTTTGGATTCGGACCAGCTCGCTGTAGGTTCGGGGCATGTCTTTTGCGAGGGCCATCAGGACCTTGCCCGTCGCCGTGGCATCGTCGGCGGCGCGGTGGGCTTGGCCTATCTCGATGTCCATGCGGGCGCAGACGTCGGTGAGCTTCTTGCCCTTTTCGTACTTCTGGAGCTCGCGTACCCACACCAGGGGGTCGACCCAGGTCACGTCCTGTCGGAGGGCCGGAGGCGCCTCGATGTCGAGGGCGGCGCCGAGGCGAGCGAACTCCGCGAGGAAGAACTTCTTGTCGAAGTTCGCGTTGTAGGCGACCGGGATTCGGTTCGACAGGAGCCCGACGATCTCCGGGAAGATCTCTTCGAAGCGGGGGGCGCTGGCGAGGTCCTCATCGCCGATGCCGTGAATACGCCGGGACTCTTCGGGGACCGGGATGGTCGGGTTGATGAGCCAATTGCGCTTTTCGACGAGCTCGCCCCGGTCGAAGGTGACGAGGCCCATCTCGAGCACGCGGTCCTGGTTCGGGTCGAGGCCCGTGGTCTCGAAGTCGATTACCGCGATGGCCGCGGTGCGCCAGTCGAGGTCGGCGGCGAATTCCTTCGCGACACCTTTGACTTCGACGACTGCCTTTGCGATGCGCTCGGCGATACCCGGGTAGTGCCTGCCGGTCGGGAAGCACCCGCACACTTTGTCCCGTGCATTGCGCATGGCTGGTTCATAGCCGGACGACATGGCAGAACGCAACCGTGGCCTCGCCCTACCGCGGACGCTTTGCGCCCTCACCCACCGGACCCCTGCACCTGGGCCACCTGAGGACCTTCCTCGTCGCCTGGCTCCGGGCCCGGAAAGCCGGCGGATCGATCCTGATGCGCATGGAGGATCTGGACCCCCCGCGGGTCGTCGCTGGGGCCGCCGAGGCGATCTATCGCGATCTCGAGTGGCTCGGTCTCACCTGGGACGGCGAGGCGATGGTTCAGTCCGACCGGACCGCCGCCTACGAAGAAGCCCTCGCGCGCCTCGAGTCTTCGGGCCACCTCTACCCCTGCATCTGCTCCCGCAAGGACATCGCGGCGGCAATCGCTGCGGCCTCGAGCGCGCCTCACGGCGTAGAGGGCCTCGGTGTGCGCTATCCGGGGACCTGCCGTGACGGTT
>JAFDCW010000403.1 GCA_019312705.1 Deltaproteobacteria bacterium | reverse complement strand
GTACGCCCTCGACTTCTCCAAATACGCCCCGGCAACGCTCATTCCGAAGCTGTCGCTCGTATGGGAGTCGATTCCGACGCACCTCGGCCGTGAGAACAAGAAGTTCATGTTCTCTGCATTGCGCAAGGGCGCCCGCGCGCGCGGGTACGAAGACGCAATCGCATGGCTGTGTGACGCGCGCCTCGCGCTGAAGTGCCATCGAGTCACCCAGCCGACCTTGCCCCTCAGGGCGCAGGCCGACTCGAACGTATTCAAGGTCTACGCGCTCGACGTGGGGCTGCTCTCTGCGATGACGCGGTTAGAGAGCGCAGTGCTCCTCGACGGGAGCCGGGTCTTCGAGGAGTTTCGGGGTGCGCTCATGGAAAACTACGTCGCCCAGGAGCTCGTCGCCCGCGGCCATAACCTTCACTACTGGGCGAGCTCCGGCGGTCGGGCGGAGCTCGATTTCATTCACGCCGCCGGAGTGGACATCCTCCCCCTCGAAGTGAAGGCAGGCATCAACCCCCGGAGCCGCAGCCTGCGATCCTATGACCGACAGTTCGCGCCGCGTTTCCTGTGCCGAACGACCGCGCTCAACTTCGAGAAGCAAGGCCACTTGCACAACTACCCACTCTACGCGGCCTCTCGATTTCCCGAGCTCAGCTACGACAGCGATGACTGAGGCGTAACTCCGTTCTCGAAGAGCACCCCGGAGTGGCCGTTCTGCCAGTGCCTCAGCGCCCCCGATGGCCGCGCTGGAAGAACGCCGCCACCGACTCCCGCTGGGCCTCGACCCGCGCCGCACACAATCGCATCGCCTCGAGAGAGGTCGCGAGGTTCCGCGGCCCCCCGGGGAGCTCCGTCACCCGCTCACCGAAGAACGCCTCGGCCTCGTCGGCCCGCTCGGCGCTACAAAATGACGTCGTGGCGTAGGGCAGATACCCCGCCCTCCCCGGCCCGGCACGCTCGACGAAGGCGTCGAAGTTGTCGCGAATCCAGGTCCACCCCGCGACGCGGGTCTCGGACATGCGGAGCTGCCCCATGGGCGGATTGAAGAGCTCGTTGACGCGCAGCCGCTCGTCGAGGGTCAAAGCGAGCACGCGCGCGGAGAGCGCCGGGTCCCGGGTCCGCACGATGGCGCCGAGCAGGCGGCTACGCATCGTCGCGTCCTCGGACGCGAAGAACTTCTCGAGCAAGGCGTCGAAGAACTCCGCATCACCTTCTTGGACGGCGACCGTCAGGGCGACATCGGCGAGGTTCGGGTCGACGGCATCGGGGTGGATCTCCCCGTCGCCGCCGAAGCCCACGTAGGCACGGCCCCGGCGCAATGCCTCGCGGCGCACCGCGGGGTCTTCGGCGGTCAAGGCCAGGAACGAGATGACCTTCGCTCGGAGAAGCTGGGTCTCCCCGTCTTCCTCGCGGCCGCGCCGCGGCTCCCAACGAAGCCGACGGTAGAGAGGCTGGTAGAGGCGCCGGGCCCAGGCGTCGACGCGCGGTCGAAGGTCTCCATCGGCGACCCGGTCCCGGGCAAATCCGATGATGTCCATCGGCGCCGTGGCCACCTGCCGGATGTCGTCCCGGGCCATCGGTGCGAGGGCGCCGAAGACGTCGGCGGCGGACATGGAGCCGCTCTCGAAAGCCGCCTTCACGCTGTCGGCGAAGGCCAGGCGCTCGCGGGGAGTGAGGGAGCCGAAGCCCCGACGACGAAGAGGCTCGAGCTCGTCGGCGTCCATCGTGAAGCGGTAGTAGCCAGACCCGTTGGCGTTGGGCATGACCCAGGTGGGGCAGGAGTCTCCTTCGAGGGCCATCGTCCCGGTCGTTTCCGAGAGGACCGTGCAGGTCTCCTGCACTTCGTTGCCCACCTGATAGCGGGCACAGAACGGAATCTGCCAAGTCTGCGCAGGACTGCCCTCGGAGCCGACGGGCAAGTACCGAGACTGGGAGAGACGAAGCTCGCGGACCCCCTCTTCACACCATACGTCGACCTCGACGACCGGCACCCCGGGCTGGGTCAGGAAGGAGTTGAACGCGGGCGACACGTCGCGGCCGGCGGCCCGTCCGAGAGATTCGAAGAGATCTTCGGCGGTCGCGGTCCCGAACCGGTGCTCGGCCATGTGCAGGCGCAGGCCCTCGCGGAAGGTATCTTCCCCGAGCAGTCGCTCGAACATCTCGAGGACCCCGGCACCCTTCGAATAGGTGATGGCATCGAAGGCGTTCCGAATGTCGTGGTTGCTCTCGATCGGCTGACGGATGCGCCGGGCGGTCGTGAGGCTGTCGGGGTCCATCGCGCCGTGGGTCCGGAGCACCTGACTCACATCCGCGCCGTACTCGGGATACCGCGCCCGGATGACCTTCGAGGACATCCAGGTGGCGAAGGCCTCGTTCAGCCACAGGTCGTCCCACCACGGCATGGTCACGAGGTTGCCAAACCACATATGGGCCAGCTCGTGAGCCATGACCCCGGCGAAGGCGCGCTTCTGACTCTCTTCGGCTTCTTCTTCGTCGATTAGAAGCAACCACTCGCGGAAGGTGACCAGCCCGACGTTCTCCATGGCCCCGGAGCCAAAATCGGGAACCGCGACGATGTCGAGCTTGTCGTAGGGGTACTCGACGCCGAAGTAGCTCTCGAGCTCTGCCAACATCGCAGGCGTCTCGCGAAGCGCGTAGGCGAGGCGCTCCCCCTGGCCCTTGGCCGCCAGACCTCGGAACGGTAGAGGTCGCCGGCGTACGTCGTTCGGGGGGATGGGGTCAGCCTCGACCACATCGAGGGGGCCAACCGCGAAAGCCACGAGGTAGGTGGGCATGGGCTCAGTGGTCGCAAAATGCACCCGCTTCATGCCGTCCGTCGTCTCTTCTTCGGTCGTCGCCTGGGTATTCGCGGCCGCAACGTGGTCGGCCTTGACCTCGAGGGTGATGTCGAAGGGAACCTTGAAACGCGGCTCGTCGAAGGCGGGGAAGCACCGACGGGCACTGATCGCCTCGAACTGGGTGAATGCGTAGCTCTCCCCCCCGGTGTCCACCCGATAGAGGCCCTCGAGCTGCCGATTGAAGGGCGCGTCGTACTCGATGTGGATGACCGCGTCGCCGGGGTGTATCGCCTGCTCGAGGCGGAGGGCGGCGACGCCTTCATCGTCGACCTGCTCCCAGGTGCCAACCATGGCCTCGCCGCCGGCGGGGGTGACCGTCGCCGCGGTGACGTTCAGATCTCGGCCGTGAAGCCAGATCACCTCGCGGGCGTGGTCGAGACTTACGTGGAGATCGACCACCCCGGAAAACCGCTCCTCGGTTGGGACGACCTGAAGAGCAACTTCGTAGCGCCGCGGCGTGATGTCTTCGGGAAGCTTGCCCAGAGGCGGGTCCTCGGCGGCCATGTGGTGGTGCGGCTCCTCGGGCTCCTCGGGAGCGACGACGGTCGGGCCCGTCGGGACCGGTGAACCGCCACAGGCGACGAAGAGCAGAAGTGCGGGGTAGAGCACGGCGAGGAGGCGGACACGCTTCATGGGGCCGGCTATAGCGCCCATCCGCGGGAACGTCCACGGGGGCGCAATAGTCCCCGAGTGGTGACAGACTGCCGGCTTCCAACGGCTTCAGCCGTCGACGTCGATGACCTCACCCTCGACGTCGATGACGCCCGGCATCGCCGGCACGGGGCGGTGACCTCGGGGGGTGGAACGGGGCGTGGAACGGGGCGCACCGTCAGCGGGGCCCCCGAGCCCGTAGGATACGACGTGCACGGACCCCGCGGCGACGCGACGTTCGACCGCCCGCATCACGAAGCCAGCAATGATGCGCCGGGTCGGCGGGATGAGGAGCAGGAAGCCCGTGAAATCCGTGAGGACCCCCGGGGTCACCAGGAGCACTCCCCCCACCAGCACGAGCACGCCGCCGAGCACGCCTTCCTCGGGGACCCGCGCCTCGGCGAGAGCTGCCTGCCACTTCTCGAGAACCCTGAGGCCCTCACGCTTGGCGAGCACTGCCCCGATGGCGCCGGTCGAGGCGACGATGGCGACGGTCGGCCAGAAGCCTACGAGGTCACCGATGTAGAGCAGGAGGTAGAGCTCGACGAGGGGGACGACGGTGAAAAGGAGGAGGAGCTTGCCCACGGCGGCACACCGTAACCACGCCCGAGGCGGTCGTCATCTCTCGTTTAGTGCAGGAATCTCACGGAGCGGTGCCTTGCCTGGGGGTCCGTCGGCGATCGCGCGAACGAGGTACGGGAATGCCATCTCGACGAGGTCGACGCTCGGATCGAGCTGCTTACCCAGCCCCTCGGCCACGAGGACGGCGATGTTGACCACGGTGTAGACGGGATCGATCACCACCCGGTGCTTCCGGAGGACGGCCATGGCGCCGCCGACGATGACGCTCACTTCGACCTCACCGAGGGCCTTGCCGTAGAAGCCGTCGAAGAACTCGACGATCTCTCCTGCGAAGGCGTAGTAGTCGACGTCCTCGACGGAGGGCGCGTAGACGTAGAAGAGGCGCGCCAGCTCCTCGCCGTTTCGCTGGGCGAGGGCCATGAAGGTCAGGCACCAGGGCTTGAGCATGTCGTCGGGGATCTCCGCGACGAGACCGAGGTCGATCAAGACGAAGTGCCCGTCTTCGGTGAGCAAGATGTTGCCGGGGTGCAGGTCCGCGTGCACGAAGCCGTCTTCGAAGACCATCTTCAACACCGCCTCACCACCGCGCCGGGCGAGTTCGGTCCGGTGTCCCCCGACCTTCTCCGGCTCGGTGGCACGCACGCCCTCGACGAGCTCCATCGTCAGGACCTGCGCCGTGCAGAGGTCCTCGTGCAGTGCCGGCACCTGCACGCCATCGATCTCGGCGAAGCTCGCAGCGAAGCGCCGGTTGTTCGCGGCCTCGAGGCGGAAGTCGAGTTGGTCGTGCATCGCCTTCGAAAAGCGCGCGAGCGCTCCGGGCAGTGAGAGGGGCCGAAGCTGCGGGAAGAGATTCAGAAACCGCACCGCGAGCTGCATCAGGACGAGGTCTCGCTCGATTTGCGTGCGCGCCTCGGGACGCTGCACTTTGACGGCAACCGCCTCACCGGTGTCGAGGCGCGCCCGATGCACCTGAGCGACGGAAGCCGCCGCGAGGGGGGTCTGGTCGATCTCGACCAGACGCGCTCGGGCCGTCGCGCTCAGCTCTCTGGAGAGCGTCTCGTCGATGGCCGAGAAAGGC
>JAFDCW010000402.1 GCA_019312705.1 Deltaproteobacteria bacterium | reverse complement strand
GTCCCTACCAGAAACCCCAGCCGCGAGGCCGAGCATGGGCAGACCAGCTCGGTCTGCCGGTTCGGTGCGAACCGGATACATGGGTGACAGAACGTACCGGAGACATGGGTGACACATTAGGGGGCACGGCGGAGTATTGATGCCCCCCGAGGGTCCGGGCGAGCTGTCGAATGGAGAGCCCTTCGACCCGCAGCTCATGGGCACGGTCGATGTCGACACAAAGGCAGTCCGTTCTCACAACTGAACAAAGCTCGTCGTCACCATGAAGGCGAAAGGCACCAGGGTCAGCGCCCCGAGGGCAACGAGAGTGACGAGAGGGTTATCGCCCATCAGGATTCTTCCTTGGGCTTCGCATCCGGCGCCGCGCTACCGCCAGCAGCAGAACCGGCGCCGGTGCCGCGCAAACGCCCGAGTACATCCGCGAATGACAGACCCGGCCCCGGCGCGGACACCTCGGTGATGCTGTCCGGGTCGAGCTCGCTGAGCAGCGTCGGCGCCGCCCCATCGCCGGCGCCGATCAAGAGCACCTTGCCGCCGACCTCGACTAGATAGAGCGAGCGCCGGGCATCGAGGGGCACGCGCTCGAGGACCGTCAGCCGGCGCCCCTTGGCGAACGTGCCAAGGCCCCGGTTGGCGCTCCATTTGAGAACCACCCACGCCAGCACCGAGACCGCGGCGAGGGCGACGAGCGTCTGAAAGAGCGCCATGCCGTACCCCCCCGGAAGCTCGGCGCGCTCACCGACCTGAAGCAGGATCCCCACGGCGGCGGAGTGGACCACGAGGGGCCCCGCGAGGACAAGCCGTGCGCACCGGGCGGAGACCGGCGAAAATTGCGCTCGTGCAGATTTGGGCGCCTTTTGGCATTCTAGAGGGCGATGAGATGGATCGAAGCGGGTCTAATCGCGGCAATCCTCTCGCTGCCCCTCGTGGCGGCGGCCCAGGACGAAGCGGCCCCAACCGAAGAAGACGAGACGGCGCGCATTCACTTCCAGTCTGCGAGGGCACACTTCGATTCGGGGCGCTACGAGGACGCCCTCGGTGAGTTCGAGCGGGCCTACGAGCTGAGTGGCCACACGGACCTGCTCTACAACATCGGCATGAGCCACGAGCGCCTGGGCCACTACGCCGAGGCCGCCGACGCCCTCGAGGGCTTCAACCAGGCCCAGGATGAACCCGACCCAGAGATGACCGAGCGCGTCGCCAACCTACGGCACCGAGCGGCCGAGAGGGATGCCGCAACCGCTGCTGCAGCCGCGCAAGCGGCGGAGCCAGGACCGGAACCCGTCGTCGAGGAGCCCGCATCGGGTGGCGGTATCCCGATGGGCGCCATCGTCTCCTACGGCGTGGCCGGCGCCGGCCTCGTGACCTTCGCCATCTTCGGAGCTCTGGCCCTCGCCGAAGACGCGAGCCTCGCCGGGAGCTGCGGCGCCGATGCCGGGATGAGTTGCAGCGACGACGAAGTGGGGACCGTGCAGACGTTCGCCCTCGTCGCCGACATCGGCCTCGGCGTCGCGGTGGTTGGGGCCATCGTGGGCACGGTGCTGCTCCTGGTGGGCGGCAACGACGACGAGGCGACGGTCGCCATCGCCCCCGCGATCGGTCCGACAACGGTGGGTCTCGCGGCAGCGGGGAGCTTCTAGTGCGCAGCCTGAGCCTATCGATAGTGTTGGTCGCGAGCCTGGGAGCGGGCGGCTGTTCGTTGGTCGTGGACCCGGGGCGGCATCAAGGGGGGGACGGGGGTGCGGTGGACAGCGGCGTCGGCGACAGTGGTGCGGCGGACGCCGGTGCCGACACGGATGCTGACCATTGCGACCGCGACTTCGGATCGCTTGACGCGGAGGTGTCGGGCCCGCTGGTGCGCGGTTCCGTCTGCCCGGAGCTTGCGCGCGTCATCTGCGCGGGGCGCATCACACAAGGCTGCTGTTTGGCGGCGGTGATGGCGGGAGAGACTGCCGAAGATTGCCAAGCGGCGCTCCTCGATAGCTGCAATCGCACCATCGGTCACATCGTCCAAGAGCCCAACGCTGCCTACAACCAGGCGTGTGGCGGCGTGCTCCTGGACCAAGCGGCGGCCATGGCGGCCTCGTGCGACCCGGCCATCCTCGATTTGCTGATCGACCGCGCCGGGCTCCTCGACACCCTCGATGGGGTGTTAGAGGACGGCGAACGGTGCGAGGCGTTATTTGGGAACGTCGCGGTCAAGGCAGTCACTGCCGCTTTCACCTGCAAGAGAGGCATGAGCTGTCGACGCGAACGCCTGCTCACTCCCCTGATCTGCGAACCCCTCAGCGACACCTCCACGCCCAGCCCGGCCTGCGATGGAAACTACGATTGCAAGAGCGGGCTCCGCTGCGACAGAGCGTTGCGGCTCTGCGCCAACCGGCACTCCGACGAACTCATCTGCGAGAGCGATACCGATTGTGCGTCGCTTCTCTGCGACACGACCTGCCAAGAGCGAACCTCTGATAGCGCGTGGTGCAACGACCCGTTCGGGCTCCTCACACCGGCCATGGATTGAACCGAGGCCCGCGAGGCGCTACGCCCCCTCGGACCTCGACGCCCCCTTACTCGGCGGCGTCGTCCACTTCAGCGCTGTCCGCGCGGAAGATCACGGACTTCACCAGCATCTCCGCGATGTCGAGCTGGTCGACCTGGTCTTCTTTTTCTTCGGCCTTGAGGCCGTCGGTGAGCATGGTCATGCAGAAGGGGCAGCCGCTGGCGATGGTATCGCAGCCGGTGTCGAGCAGCTGGAGGGTGCGCTTTTCGTTCACGCGGTTCTCGGTCTGCTCCTCCATGAACATCTGGGCGCCGCCGGCGCCGCAGCAGAGCCCCTTCGACTTGTTCCAGTAGGGGACCTCGCGCAGCTTCACGCCGGGGATCGCCGCCAGGACCTCCCGGGGCTCGTCGTAGACGTCGTTGTAGCGGCCGAGGTAGCAGCTGTCGTGGAAGGCGACGGTGGCCTCGACGCGCTTCTCGGGCACGATCTTGCCCCGGGCGATGAGGCCGTTGAGGAACTCCGAGTGGTGGACGACGTCGTACTTGCCGCCGAAGTCCGGGTACTCGTTGACCAGGGTGTTGAAGCAGTGGGGGCAGGCGGTGACGATGGTCTTCTTGCCCGCGCCGTAGCCGTTCAGGGTCTCGACGTTTTGTTCGGCGAGCATCTGGAAGAGGTACTCGTTGCCGGCGCGGCGGGCCGGGTCTCCGGTGCAGGTCTCTTCGGTGCCGAGGATCGCGTAGTCGACCCGGGCGTGGTCGAGGAGCCGCACGAGGGCCTGGGCGGTTTTTTGAGCCCGGTTGTCGAAGCTGGCGGCGCAGCCGGCCCAGTAGATGACCTCGGCGTCGGCATGGTCGGCCAAGAAGGGAACCGTCACCCCGTGGTCCTCGCGGAGCTTGTCCGTCCAGGCACCGCGGTCCGATGACGAGAGGTTCCAGGGGTTGCCGTTCATCTCCATACCCATGAAAGGGCGCTGGAGCTCCGGGGGCATCTCGCCCTTGTTCATGACCAGCTCGCGGCGCATGCCTACGATTTTGTCGACGTAGCTGATCTGCACCGGGCACTGCTCTTCGCAAGCCCGGCAGCTGGTGCAGGCCCAGATCACGTCGGGGTCGACGATGTTCGGCACGAGCTCGACGGCGGGGTCGGTGTTTTGGAAGTAGCCGCCCTCGGGGGCCGGGGGGTTGGCGTGCAAAGGCTCCTTCGCCTCGTCGCCTTCGTCCCCCTGGGGGCCGTAGCTGGGGTACTTGCGGTCGATGCCCTCGGCGGCAGCGAACATCGCGCCTTCGGTGTCGTAGAGGTGATTGCGCAGGGCGAGGGTGAGATGCTTCGGCGAGAGCTTCTTGTCCGTCGTGTAGGCAGGGCAGTTGTCACTGCAGCGGCCGCACTCGGTGCAAGTATACAGGTCGAGGATGTGGTTCCAGGTGAGGTCCTCGAGCTTGTTGATGCCGATGGACTCTTCCCGCTCCATCTTGCCCTCGATGTCATCGACCGGCGGCAGGCGCCCCGGGGGCGTGATGGGATGGGTGAAGACGTTCGGCATCACCGTGATGATGTGGAAGTGCTTTGAGAAGGGCAGGATGTTCAGGAAGATGAGTACGAGCGCCGAGTGGCCCCAGAAGCCGACGTGGGCGAGGAGGGTGACCGTCCCGTCGCTCATGCCGTCCAAGGCGAGGCCGAGGGCCGAGGAGGCAAAGGCAAAGACCTCGAAGTGAGCGACGCCCCCGTGGGTCCGGGCCTCGAGCACACCCCAAGCGCCGTAATAGAGGAGGTCGCCGAACATCATCGTGATGATGATGCCGAGGATGACCAGGCCTTCGTTGCCGAGGGTCATGCGGTTGGTTCCGCCGGCTTGTTCGTCTGAGATGCCCGCCTTGGCGGTGCGGAAGTAGACGAACATCGAGGCGCCGACGATGCAGCCTACGACCAGGAGCTCTTTGACGAGCATGTAGCCCATACCCAGGGGCGCGTCCTCCGCGAGCACTCCCCAGAAGTCGAAGCGCGGGGCGTAGCCGCGGATGACCAGCTGGACCGTATTTAGGGTCAGGATCATGAAGGACGCGAAGATCACCATGTGGGCGTATCCGGCGTTCTTGTAGTTCGGCATCTTCTTCTGGCCGAACGCGTAGATCACCGTGTCCTGGATGCGCCGGGAGAAGTCTGCGAGGTCGAAACGGAAGTCGGGGTCGGCGGTACCGACCATCAGCTGACGCCACCGGCGTGCCATGGCCCAGGCGAAGGCGCCGAGGGTCAGCACCAGAAGCAAGGTCATTGCGATGGGACTCATCTCAACCTCTATGCGGGGGTGAACCAGTCTCTATTACGGGGGATTGAAAGCTCCCCCCGCCAAACATCTTCGTCTCGGTGGCGCCGCCTTCGCGGCGGGTCCTACTTCGGAAGCTTCGCGTCGAAAAAGGCGCGGAGCTTGATCAGGTTCTTCTCTTCTCGGGAGAAGGACGGCGACCGGTAGCTCTTGGCGAAGCCAATCACGTCGCTCATGAACTCGGTGCGAACGCCATCATTCTTGATGATGTCGTCGACCGACCGACCCCGGGCGGAGCCATTGCGCAGACCCCGAACGTACGCCTCGAGGCGGCCGTAGTCGGCCTCGAGGAACTCCTTCAACATCTCGCAGTCTTTGGCGAGATTGGTGATGGTGATGGTGTGGTCGTCGTC
>JAFDCW010000401.1 GCA_019312705.1 Deltaproteobacteria bacterium | reverse complement strand
GCCGAGGGCCATCAAGGAGACGACCAGCGCGTCGGTCCCGCTCGATACGCCGACCGCGTGGGCTACACCGAGGGCCTCGGCGACCTCTTCCTCGAAGGACGTGACCTCCGGCCCCATGATGAAGCGATTCGTATCCACCACGCGATCCATGGCGGCGCGGATCTCATCCCGAAGCGGCGCGTTTTGGGCGGCGAGGTCGAGGAAAGGAATCGGATCGTTGGCGGCGCTCATGCGTTCTCCACGGGCGAAACTGTGTTGCCGGACAGGAGGAACTGTCGTTCGCAGGCCGGGCACTCGAAGCCGCCCCGGGACTCGACGAGGCGTACACCGCACCGGCATACCCATCCGAGTTGCCGGGCGGGGTTGCCCACGACGAGGGCGTAGGGAGGCACGTTCTTGGTGACGACGGCCCCGGCCCCGACGAAGGCGTACTCGCCGATGTCGTGGCCACAGACGATGACCGCGTTGGCGCCGATGCTGGCACCCCGGCCGACCAACGTTCCCCGGTATTCGTCTTTGCGCTCGACGAAGGAACGCGGGTTGATGACGTTCGTGAATACGCAACTCGGCCCTAGGAACGCGTCATCCTCGACCACAACCCCCGTGTAGAGGGAGACGTTGTTTTGGATGCGCACGCCGGAGCCGATGGGCACGTCGTTCCCGACGTATACGTTCTGGCCGAGCGAGCAGCGCTCTCCGATGCGCGCCCCACGGGAGACGTGCACGAAGTGCCATATCTTCGAGCCGCGGCCGACGACGACGTCGTCATCGACGATGGCGCTCTCGTGCACGAACGCGTCCGGGCTCACGCCGCTCACGAAGTCCGCTCAGTGAGCTCGATGCGCCTGCCGGCCTCGGCGAGGGAACGGGCCCCAGCCTCGAGGACCCGGACGACGGATGCCCCGGAGCGCCCGTCGGCGAGGGGAGGACGCCGGGTCCGCACCGCCTCGAGGAAGGCTGCACATTCTCGGCGTAGGGGCTCACGGAGGTCGAGGGCGGGCACGAGGATGTCGCCCTTGCGCACCCGCATCGCGTCGGCATATCCGACCGCCGAAGGCGGCGCATCGACGCCCTTGTCGTAGAGGGTGAGCTTGCGGTCGGTGGAGGTGTCGTCGAAGACCGCCATCTTCTTGTCGCCGACGACGACGAGTCGCCGGGTCTTGTGGGGGTCGAGCCAGCTCACGTGTACGTGGGCCATGGCGCCGCCGGGGTACTCGAGGGAGGCAAACACGACGTCTTCGAGGCCGCGCTCCTTCTGAAGGAAGACCCCGCCAGTCGCGCTGACCGAGGACGGCTCAGCGCCGAGCAGGTAGTTGATCACGGAGATGTCGTGGGGCGCGAGGGACCACCAGGCATTTTCGTCGCGGCGCACGACGCCGAGGTTCAAGCGGTGAGCGGTCGCGTAGAGGACCGTGCCGAGGTCGCCGGCGTCGATAATCTCGCGGAGACGCCGGACCGCGGAATGATAGAGGCGCAGGTGGCCCACCATCACAATGCAGCCGCGCTCCTCGGCGATCTCGCACAGGCGCTCGGAGTCGGCGGCCGAGAGGGTCAGGGGCTTTTCGACGAGGATGTCTTTGCCCGCCTCGAGGGCAGCCTTGGCGACGGGGAAGTGGTTCGGAGCGTCGGTCGCGATGACGATCGCCCGCACCTCCGGGTCGGCGAGCACGCGGGTCAGATCTCCGCACGTCTCGACGGCGGGGTACTGAGCGGCGACGGTCCCGAGGATGGCCTCAGACCGGTCGCAGACGTAGCGCAGCTCTGCCTCGGGCATCGCCGCGAAGTTGCGCACGTGGTTCTTGCCCCAGCCTCCGGCGCCCACGACGGCGGTGACGATCGGTCCCTCGGTCATGAGTTGACCCGCTCGAGGACGACGGCGAGGCCCTGGCCAACGCCGATACAGAGCGTCGCGAGACCTAGGTTTGCGTCGCGGGCCTTCATCGCGTGCAGCAGGGTGCCAACGATGCGGGCCCCGCTGCATCCGATGGGGTGACCAAGGGCGAGGGCACCACCGTTCACGTTGACTTTCTCCTCGTCGAGGCCGAGCTCGCGGATGCACGCCAGGGACTGAGCCGCGAAGGCCTCGTTCAGCTCGATGAGGTCGAGGTCTGACGCCTTCAGGCCGGCCTTGGCGAGGACCTTCTGGGTCGCGGGGATTGGCCCGATGCCCATGTAGTTGGGATCGACACCGGCGACCGCCGTGGCCCGGACGCGAACCAGGGGGGTGAGGCCGTGATCCCGGGCGAAGGTGCCCGACGCCATCAGCACGGTCGCTGCGCCGTCGTTCAGGGGCGAAGAGTTCCCCGCCGTCACGGTGCCCCCTTCGCGGAAGATCGTTCGGAGCTTTCCGAGCTGTTCGGCGGTGGATTCTGCGCGGATGGACTCGTCTCGGGACACCACAGTTTCGGCAGCCCGCTTGGACGCCGGGGGCACAGTCACCGGCACGACCTCGGCGTCGAAAGCACCGGCGTCCCACGCCTTGGCGGCCTTCTGATGGCTCCGGATCGCGAAGGCGTCCTGGTCTTCGCGCGAAACACCGTACTTCTCCGCGACGTTTTCTGCGGTCGCGCCCATCGAGATCAGAGGAAAACGGGCCTCCATCTTCGGGTTGGGGAAGCGCCAACCGAGGCTCGTATCGTAGACCGGCGGCGGACGCCGGGGAAAAGGCTCGTCGGCCTTGGGCATCGCGTAGGGCGCACGACTCATCGACTCGACGCCCCCTGCGACGAGCAACTGATGGTCCTCGAGACGAATCGCCCGACTCGCCTGAATGACCGCCTCGAGACCGGAACCGCATAGGCGGTTGAGGGTCACCCCGGTGACCTCGTAGGGCAGCCCAGCGAGCAGCGACGCCATCCGGGCAATGTTCCGGTTGTCTTCGCCAGCTTGGTTGGTCGCGCCTAGCAGAACCTCTTCGACATGCTCCCGAGCCGGCCCATTGCGGTCGAGGAGCCCCCCCAGCACCTGGGCGGCGAGGTCATCCGGCCGGACCCGGGCGAGGCCTCCGCGATGTTGGCCGATGGGGGTGCGGATCGCGTCGATGAGTACGGCATCTGTCATGTCACTTCCCCTGAAGAATAGCCTAGCGATTGGCGCTGTAGGGGCGAGCCCTTCCGCCGCCTCTCCATCTGCGCGTTCTAGCAGGTTTCGCCGTTGGGGCGGTAACTGCGGGCCCCGGTGATCACGCCCCCAAGCCCAGAAAGCGAGGCGCGATCTGGTCGCGTATCGCCCCCCGCCCCAAGCGCGGGAAAAAGTGCCGGATGGGTCGTGAGACCCAAGCGAGGTCGTGCCGGTCGCGAGCAGCCCGCGCAGCCTATCTTTATAGGTGAGCAGGCAGCGCAGCGAGCGGTGCGAGATCTGGCCGGCAATCCAGCTCCGGTCGACTGATGTCGCCCTCCGCCTTCTTGCCGACCGCCGGGTATCACGGCCCAGACGGTACCTTTTAAAGCATTTGTCGGCAGTCGTTTACGTACCGCCCCTGCCCGCGGTCGACGCAGTTCTGATACGCCTCTTGAGCGCCGGCATTGTTCCGAAGCCCCTGGCGCGAAGCACCGAGGGTGATCCACGCCTTGCTGCTCGTGGGGTCGATCGCCGTCGCGCGCTCGGCGAGGTCGTGGGCGACCTGATTCTGGCCGCGGTTGAGCTGAATGAAGGCGAGGTCGGCGAGGGCCTCCGCGCCGTTCGGGTTCGCGACGATCGCGGCCTCGTAGGCTGCCCGCTGACGCCCACCACGGAGACTTCGAGCCTCGGCGAGGAGCGTATCGTAATCACCGGGGGCAGGCGCCTCGACCTCGGGCTCCTCGGGGGCGACCTCGGAGGCGGGAACCTCATCCGTCGTCTCGTCGGTCGCTTCGTCGGTCGCTTCGCCCTCGACCAGGGCGAGGTCTTCGGTGCCCTCTTCGGTGCCGTCTCCGTCGCCCACAGCGGGGGCCTCGACGGCCTCTGCCGTAGGCTCAGCTCGTGGGGCCGGCTCTGCCGGCTCTGCCGGCGCCGCGTAAGGCATCGTCGGGAGTTCTGGAGAAACCGCCCCGAGCTCCACCGGTTGGGGTAGGAGCATCTTGGTGTAAACGAGCCAGCTGACCATCATGACGCCGGCAAGGGCCGCGATGGCGATCGTGGCGCGCATGTAGCGCCGCGTCCCCGCGGCCATGGGCTCGGCCTCGGTTTTGAGGTCGGACCAATCGTGGTCGTCGAGGTCGGTCTCGTAGGCGTCGGCTTTGAAAAAGTCCTCGGCGACGACGCGGTGTTCGCCGGTCGACGTGATGGCGCGAATCTGAGCCGAGGACGTCGACCGGCTTCGCTTCTTCTTGGACTTCTTGGACTTCTTGTTTCGTCGACGCTCGATCCGCGCAGAAACCTGGTCGTCGTCGACGTCGGTTTCCGTCTTCGCCGATTTGTCGTCCTTGTCGTCCGGTGCCTTCGCCGAGTCGTCGTCCGAATCGTTGACCTTCGCCGCTTCGTCGTCCGATTCCTTGGCCTCGGCGCTGTCCTCAGCCTTTGCCTTGTCCTCGGATTTGTCCTCGGATTTGTCCTCAGCCTTTGCTTCGTCCGCGGCCTTGTCCTCGGCCTTTGCTTCGTCCTCAGCCTTTGCTTCGTCCGCGGCCTTGTCCGCGGCCTTGTCCTCGGCCTTTGCTTCGTCCGCGGCCTTGTCCTCGGCCTTCGCTTCGTCCTCGGCTTTGTCCTCGGCTTTGTCCTCAGCCTTCGCTTCGTCTTCGGCAGAGCCATCACCGCTGGCGCGGGCCCCTTCGTCGCCGCCGGCATCTCGGGCGTGACTCGTCTCGGCGTCTTGGTCGAACTCTTCGGCGGCGCCCACGACGTCGTGACCCGCGGCGACCGCTACCTGCCCCTTGGCCGGGAACTGGATGACGTTGCTCTGCTCGGCCGACTGCGCCGCCTCGGTTTCCCGGTGCTGCTTGGTCTTCCGCGCGCGTTTCCTCCGCCTGCCCTTCCTCGCCATGGCTCCCTCTTCCTCCCCCGATTCCGATTCTTCGCCCTCAACGACCCCCGATTCCGACTCTTCGCCCTCAACGACGCCGGCTTCGGTCCGCTCTGGGTCGTCGCCCGCCGAGGTCGATTCTTCCAAAGAGTCCGTCGCTGCCTCAGCCGACTCGTCTGTTGTTGCTTTGGTGTCCCCTGGGGTCTGGGTCTCTATCGGACTCTCGGCCAGGGGTTCTCT
>JAFDCW010000400.1 GCA_019312705.1 Deltaproteobacteria bacterium | reverse complement strand
CCTGGCTTCTCCCCTGCATGACCGCCGTCGACGGTTCGCAGGTGGAGCAGTGGGGCGACGGCGACTGCGACGGGGACGGCGTGGCCAACGGGCAAGAGTTCTTCACGGTGGGCTGCGACCCGTGCGACTACGACGATCTACCGGCCCTCGACGGGGATGGGTGCATGAGGCAACCCGTTGTCGATGCGGGCACGGACGGGGGAGCGGACTCGGGCCCCGGCTCCGACGCCGCGGCCGACAGCGGCTCTGCCGGCGACGCCGCCCGGGACGCAACGCCCGTCGTCGACTCCTCCGACGACGGCGGCACTTTCCGCGGGACCGGTGGCTGCACCTGTCGCGCAGCGGGGTCAACACCGATGCATGGCGGTACGTTGCCCGTCGGGCTCTCCTTCGCGGTGCTGATGGGCGTCGCGTTCCGGTTCAGATCCAGCCGTAGAGGGGGCAGAGGATTCTGAGCAGTACGACGATGATGATCGCGCTCAGGATGTTCAGCATGAACCCTGCGCGGATCATCGTCGGCTGATCGATGCGGCCCGTGCCGTAGGCGATGGCGTTGGGGCCCGTCGCGACGGGCAGCATGAAG
The DNA here is from genome assembly GCA_019312705.1 of Deltaproteobacteria bacterium. The sequence goes on along the minus strand of JAFDCW010000400.1, from coordinate 4,602 downwards.
GCGCAGCTCGCGGCGAGGCCCACGGCGAGGACCGGGGGCACGGGGGAGACGCCAAGCTCGACCGCGATCGCGATGACCAACGGCGAGAGCATGTTGCTCGTCGCCGTGTTGGAGCAGGTCTCGGTGAAGAAGATGGTGAAGAAGGTCACGATGACGACCAGGGTCCAGAGGTCCGAGACCCCGGTGAACTCGACGAAGCCCCGGGCCATGGCCTCGGCGAGGCCCGTCGCGAACATCTGCCTCCCGAGGCTGATGCCGCCGCCGAATAGCATGATGAGGCCCCAGTCGATCTTGATGCCGTCGTGCCACGGCAGGACGGGCTCCTTGCCGCCGGTGTCCGGGACGAAGTAGAGGAGCGACGCGGCGATGATTGCGACCCCGCCTCCGGGGAGCAGCTTCTTCATCGTATCGGCCCCGGGGAGGTCCGCGGCATGGAAGAGCCCGGGGGTCATCCACCCGACGACGGCGATGCCGAAGCTGATGGCAGTCACCACCTCCCCCCGGGTCCAGGTCTTGGCCACGGCCCCGCCCTCGCCGCCGGCGGGCAAGCGCATCTCGATTGGCGGGTGCTTCCATTGGAAGAGCACGAAGGTCACCCCGACGAGGACCACCGCCGTTGGGAAGCCGACGGAGACCCAGTCGAAGAAGGTGAGCTCGATGCCGTGGTCTTCGAGGAAACCCATCGCGATGAGGTTCGGCGGGCTGCCGACGGGGGTGCCGAGGCCGCCCAGGGACGCGGCGTAGGCGACCGCGAGCAGGCTCCCGCTCGTCGCGCTCCGGTTGTGGCCCTCGCCGTCGTCCTTCAAGAGGCCGATGAGGATGGGCAGGAGGATCGCCGTGGTCGCTGTATTGCTGATCCACATCGAGAGGATCATGCCGGTCACCATGAAGGCAAGACGCACCCGGGCGGGGCGGCCGCCGATGCCTTTCATCGAGACCATGGCCAGGGCGATTCGCCGGTCGAGGCCGTGGCGCATCATGGCCCGGGCGATCATGAACCCGCCGACAAAGAGGAAGAGCAGTGGGTCGGCGTAGGGGGCGAAGGCGCTCTTGGCGTCCGTGACGTCCGCCATCACCATGACCGGGGCGATGAGCAATGCGGTGACGGCGATGGGCACTACCTCGGTCACCCAGAGCACGATCACCGCCGCGAAGATCGCCGCGAGGCGGTGGGCCTCGGGGCTGAGGCCTTCGAGGGGGACGAGAAGCAGTCCGACGAAGAGGACGGGCGCGAGCAGCGCTGCCCGGCGCCTCAGGGGGCCCGGGCCCGCGGGGCCTCGGGACTCGGGTTCAGGCTCGTGGGCGCGTTCCGTCACGGGCCCGGCACGATATCATCTGCGCCTGGTCGACGGTGGTCGGTTGGCCGCGGGGGCGTGGCGAGATCGACACAGAGCAAAAGGGCAGGGCGGAAAAAAGCCCATCATTTCCAGATGGCACAGGGTGTGCGGAGCTCTCTTCGACGTGTTCACCCCCGAAACTTGCGCCTGGATCCCAAATGCCCAAAGTTGAAGCGAAGATGTCGCGTCTCCTCGAGGTCACCCTTGTAATCGCCCTGCTCGCTGCGGTGGTCGGCTGCGATGACTCTTCGGCTGGCGCGGCGGGCCCCGCCGAAGGCACCACGCCGGCCGTGGCTCCGGAGCCCGAGCCGGGCCCCGTCGAGCGTGTCGACAGCCGCCCGCCGCCGATGGATCGTCCGGTCGACCATTGGACCGGGGGCGAGCTCGCGGGTCAGGTGGACGCCGCCGGCGCCTCGAGACGGGCCCAGGTGCTCCTCGACCTCGGCGACGACTGGACACCGTACATCTTCAGCGAGCGCGGCAACGAGTCCGAGCCCGTCGTCGAGAATACCTACCGGGAAACCTACCTGGCCCTCGCCCGGGGGGAGTTTCCCGAGGACCACCATGGGGACCGTGCTCGTCGCGACAAGTACCTCGAGCTCTACGGGATTACGCCGACCCTGACCCTTCTTCGGGAGCGTTTCCGCACCGTGGCGGCGCTCGAATGCGCCGACGGCATCGACCTCACGGACCTCGCCGAGTTTGACGGCTTCGTTTCCTACCGCAACAACGACCGCGCCCGGCGCGACTCGCGGCAGTTCCGCATCCTCGAAAACCAGGTCACCCGGCTGCTCGACACCGCCGGCGTTTCGTCCGTCGACGAGCTCGATACCGAGTCCCTCGGCACCCGCGACGCCCGCCGCATCGCGGCCTATCGGGAAGTCGCCCCGGCGGCCCTTGCAGTGAAAGCGGCCCAGGCGCGCCTCGAATGCGAAGGCTTCATGGAAGGCAAGGGCACTCCCACCCTCGGTGCCCTCGACTGGACCACCCACGAGGCCCTCGCCGAGTTCGAGCGCCGTCACCGCGTGTATGGATGGGGATATATCGGGCGGGACACCCTCGAGGTGCTGCGCCGGTCGCCTCTGGAGAACGAGCGGGAGGCCGTGCTGCGCATTCTGACCGAGCGTGCCGTGCATTCGGCGGGCTTCATCGAGGATGGCAGTACGTCGATGGTTCGCGACGAGCCGCGCACCTACCAGGGCGCCGACGGGGCGGACCACCCCATCCCGAACCTCGAAGCCGATATCCGGGCCGCCATCATCACAGCGTTTGGCCTCGAAACCCCGGAGTCGACCCTCGCGTGGCTCGACGGCCTCACGGGGCTCGACGACTCGGACCACGAGAACGTCGTCGCCGTCGATGGCCCCGAGTTGCCCGAGTATTACTCCGGCGAGATGGACCTCTTCGTTCAAACGGACCGCGGAGACGTTTGGTACGACTTCCCGTACACCGCCGACGGACAAGAGAATGTGCAGTCGGTGCAGCGGCGTCCGCGGTTGACGATCTTCACCCGGTACCGGGATCAGAACATCCCCCTCGCCCGCTTTGGGACCACCATCGGTGGTTGGCGCAGCGAGCAGATCGACGAGACGGTGATGTGGAAGTACAAGAACTCACCGCCCGGGCCACGCATGTGGGGGCGCATCGTTGCCGCCCCCGTGTGGTTGCCGCCGGAAGGCGCCACCGACCGGTCGCTCCTGACGCGCAATCCCCGGGGCCGCGGGGCCGAGCGGCTCCAGGTGAACTACCACGAGACCGGTCCGAGCTATGCGTCGGCCTACGGCCTGGTGGCGGCCTATCACCAGAAGTTCCTGGAGACCGCCGATGGCACGATTCGCCTCGGCGGCGACGAGGGCATCCGGACCCACGGCTCAGTCGACTACATGTCGATCATGCGGCGCCACTCCCACGGCTGCCATCGGCTGCACAATCACATCGCAGTGCGCCTGATGAGCTTCGTCCTCGCCCATCGTCCTCACACCCGTGAGGGGCAGGACCTGCTCTCCTACCGCCGCGTGCTCGAGCACGAGGACAACGAGTACCATATGGAGATCAACCAGCGCGGCTACGTATTCCGCCTGAACGAACCCCTCCCGGTGACCGTTCTCGAGGGGCGTATCCGGGGAGCGACCCAGACCCCCGTCGAGCACCCGGTGCCGAAGTGGGACGAGGAGGTCGGCGCGTATCTCCTGCCCGACGGCGGCGCCGTGCTCGTGGCCCGCGACGGCACCCTCACCCCGACAACGCTTCCGGAGCCCGATGGTGGCGTCGACGCGGATGCCGGGGTGCCCATTCCCGCCGAAGACATGAGCGCCGAGCAGCTCATGAACGCCCTGCCTCTCTGATTCGATGGCGCTCTCGCGGGTTACCGCAGGACCGCGGTGAGGGCCGCGGCGACGGCCGCTGCGCCGAGCAGCCAAAACCCTAGTCGTAGCCCCGCGATGCCTCGCGCATTTGGTGGCGCAAACGCGATCTCTCGCACTGTTCTCCGGTCCGCGTCGACGAGCAGCAGCCCGTGCACGTCGAACGCTCGTTCGTATTCGAGCAGCTGTCGTCGGGTGGGGCCGTGGGTGATTCGGGGCGCCTTTTCGCCTGTCTTCACTTCGGCGAGGTAGCGCCGTCCGCGGCGTTGGGTGAGCAGGTCCCCGCGGACCTCGACCGTGAGGGGCTCTCCGTCGACCCACAGGCGCACCTCTGCTTTTGGCTGGCGAGCCACGATTCGGTGCCCGAGGCCCTCGAGCAGCCCTTCGGCCTCGCGTTCGCCAGCGATCGCGTGCAGGGCTCTCTTGCGGGACCGGCGGCGCGGCCGGGCGTCATGCAGGCGCAAACGTGCCGTCTGGACCAGCAGAGCCGCGCAGATGATCGTGAGCAGGACCCACGGGATCTCGATCTGATCCACGTGGCCATGGCGCCCTATGGACTCGCAACGGTCAAGAGATCCGCGACCACGCCCTTCTCGAATGGACGTCGATTCAATTGCATTAGATCGCCATCAATCAAACGTAAAACTATGGGCTGATTTAGCGGCAGGCTTGGGTCCCCGATTGCGGATATCCCCAGCTCAGGTACGCGCAAGTCGCTGTAATTGCTGCGTTTGTGGACTGGCTGTGGAAAGCTGTGGAAAACTCGTGGGTGCCGCTGTGGATAAAAAAACGCATTTGAGGTGTCTTTTGTTGTTGCACTGAGCGTCAGGTTCAGGCAGAAACACTCTCGGAAGGTCGCGATACGGGAGTTCGCGGGTTTTCACGGTCGTAGAAGCCATTCG
>JAFDCW010000399.1 GCA_019312705.1 Deltaproteobacteria bacterium | reverse complement strand
CACTCGCGCAGGGAACGCGACCCGACCCCTGCCGGGTCGAGCTTCTGAAACATGAAGAGCACTTCTTCGGCGTCTTCTGGGTCGAGTTCGGCTTCTGCGGCGAGCTTTTCGACGATTTCGTCCTCGGGCACGTCTTCGAGCTCGAGGTAGCCGTGGTCGTTGAGATTACCGATGACCAGGGCGAGAAAGCGCCGCTCGTCGGGCATGAAGTCGCCCATGCGAACCTGCCAAATGAGGTGGGCGGTCAGGTCCTCGGCGCGGCTGTAGGTCGCCTCGATGCCCGGCAGCTCGTCATCCCCTCCGCCGCCGCGGAACGACGGCATCGGCGCCTGCATGGCGTGGTTCTCGAGATAACGCTCCCAGTCGAAGTCTTCGGTCTTCTTCTCTTCGACCTTCGCCTGGTCATCGGCCGCCTTGTCGTCGGCGGCTCCAGCCTTGTCGATGGTCGGCGCCTCGACGACGGCGACGTCCTTCGGCGCCTCGCGCTCGGTCGAACCGACCTCGGCCACGTCCTCGAGCATCGGATTTTCGAGCATTTCCTCGCGCACGAGGTCTACGAGCTCCATCCGGGACATCTGAAGCAGCTTGATCGCCTGCTGCAGCTGCGGGGTCATGACCAGCTGCTGGGTCAATCGGAGCTGCTGCTTGATCTCCATTCGCCTCCTTTGGCCCAAAGTCGGACCGACCTCGACAGTATACGCCGCCGAAGAGGACTCCCGGTAGCTGTTTATGCAATCGGCGGGCCGACGACGAGGGGGATCGGCACCGCCTCCGCGAGCACGACACGCAAGGCCCGGAGGGGTCCGAATACGGTGGAGGCCGTCGATTCTAGGGCGGCCCGGGCCTCGATGGCGTTTTGGCCGCGCTCTTCGTCGAAGGTCGCGAGCAGCTCCCGAAGGGAGTCTTCGAGGGCGAGGCGAAGCTCCGCGACCGGGTCGACGCGGACCGTGCGAAGGGCCTGGGCGAGCTTGTCGACCTCGAGCTCAACGCTCGGGAGGACATTTTCGAAGAACCGCCGGAGGGCGCCACCGTGGAGAACGCCGCGCTGGTACCCGACGTAGAGGGAGAGCGGCTCCATGACGGCGGCGCGAACCCGGCGCTGGAGCTCACCCCGCTCGACTCCGATGAGGTCGGCACCCTCGCCCAGAATGGCCCGGACCCGCGGCATCAGGCGGGCCGCGAGGCCATCGGCGGCCCGGCCGAGGCGCGCCTCGAGGGCCGCCGCGAGGAACGCCCGGTCCTCTGGGTCGGCCCCGTGCCGTGCAAAGCGGCTCCGCCGGGGCCGTACAAAGGCGAGGACCTCCTCGGCGGCCTGGACGAAGGCGGCGTCGAGATCCGTCGACAAATGGGTGATCGCCTCATCGACGGCGCCTTCGAGGGCCACTTCGCGGCCGGCGAACTCTCCCTCGGCGGCGGCGAGGCGGCCGAGGCGTTGGTCGAAGACCGACAGGTGCGTGGACTCGGTCTCGAGGGCCGCATCGACGATGGCAACCAGGCGACCGGCGCAGGCTCCGCGCTTCAGCTCCCGAGACCGGGCGAAAATGCGTTCGTCGAGGGCTGCGAGGAGCGCCGGATATCCGCTCGCCTCGTAGGCCTCGTCGTCGCCGGCGAGGCGCGCGACGAGGGCCCCCTTGGCGGAGACCGGGAGCGCCGCACCGATTTCGCCGAGTTCGGCCCGGAGCGAAGCCTGGACCTCCTCGAGCTGGTGTGGCCGGAGTCGGTCGACCTTGTTGAGAACGGCGACGACGACGCGCCCAGAGGCGCGCATCGCCGACAGCATGCGGCCCTCGGTCTCTTTGCCCGCTTGACCCGCGCTGAATATCCACAGCGCCGCGTCCGCGCGCCGGGCCGCCTCGACGGCGAGGCGCTCGTGCTCTTTGTCGATCGCATTGGTCCCGGGTGTGTCGAGAATCCAAACTCGCTCGAGGGTCTCCGAGGGTAGGACGATCTCCACGTGGTCCACGCGGTCGCCTTCAGCAGCTTCGAGCAGATGGTGGAGCTCGCCGTAGTCCCCTTCGCGCGTCGTGCCATCGGCGCGAACGACGCGTACGCGGCGCTCGGCCCCCCCGCGCAGCACATTGAGGGTCGCCGTCGTCGGCACGATGCCCGTCGGCGCGACGTCGGCGCCGACGAAGGCGTTGATGAAAGTGCTCTTGCCGGCGTTGAATTCACCGAGGACGGCGAGGAGGAGGGGCCGGTCCAGCTCATCCCGGAGACGTCCGGCGGCGAGGGATGCCTCAACGAGGTCGTGGCGCCGCGCGAAGGATTCCACACCATCGATGGCGGCCGCGAGGTCGACTTCACCATCGGCCCCGAGCCATAGCGCTCGCAGCGCGTCGCGCCGAAGAGAGGAGATCAGGTCCTCGTCGACCCGGCCAACCTCGGGGGCCGCAGCCTCGGCACCGACCCCGGAGAGGATTTCGAGGGCGTCCGGTGCCCGCTCCTCGAGGAGGGCGAGGCGAACGCGGGCAAGGACCAGCCGAGACTCCGAGAGGTCTCCGGCCACGAGGGAACGAACCGCAGCGAGGTCGCCGGCCGCGAGGGCTACGAAAGCTCGGGCCCCCCGGGACGCCGCGTCTCCCGGGGCCAGGCGGTCGAGGGCGTCCGCGTGGGTGATGAGGGCCTCGACACGGTCTGTGGGCGTGACCCGGACCGCCCGGCGGAGCAGCGCGACATCACCGCCAGCTGCAGAGGACGCGGCCGAGAATGCCTCCGCGGCCTCGCCGGGGCGTCCCTCGTGCAGGAGTACATCGCCGAGGAGCGCTAGCGCAGCACCGCCGGCGCCCCGGGCAACGGCGCGGCGGGCCGAGGCTTCGGCGTCCTCGATGCGACCCTCCGAGAGGGCCCCCCGAGCGAGGGCTAGGAGCGCCGAATCGCTCCCGCTCTCGGCGGCCCGGGCGAGCCACGGGGCGGCGAGGTCCTGGGCCCCGATCTTTTCGAGGGCGAGGCCGAGGCGCGTCGCCTGCGCGTCGTCGAGAGCGTCCGGGGCGAGGCCCGTTGCGGCCGCCCGAGCCGGGATGACCCGCCGGGCTTCGGCGAGGACCTCGACGAGCTCGGCCCGGAGCGGCGCATCGCCCCGGCGAATGCTGAGCGCCTTCTTTAGCTCCCGGGCTGCGCGGTCCGGGCGCCCCCGCTGGCGCTCGGCCCGGGCCCGCAGCAGACACGCCTCGACGAGGCGCGTCGAATCCCCAGAGAGACGCCCCGCTGCGTCTCGGGCGGCCCGCGCTGCCCGCCCCGAGTCGCCCCGACCGAGGGCAACTCGCGCATCGAAGAGCGCCAGGTCGGGGTCGTCGGGCTCGATGGCCCGGGCATGGCTCAGCGCCTCGGCGGCCCCCTCGAGGTCGCCGACGGCTTCCTTGGCCTGGGCCAGTCCTACGGCGGCCCGGGTGAGGGTGTCGCGTTCCTGAAGGACTTCCCCAAAGAGTTCGGCCGCGAGGCCGTGGTCACCGCCCTCGAGGGCGTCCTCCGCCGCCTCGAGACGGTCCCGGATGCCCTCCGGGAGGAGGAGGACGTCGTCGATGAAGCGGCTGACGCGATCGAGGAGCGACATGGGGTTCCAGGGGGCTCGGGGGACACCGACTGGAAGGCAGTTTACCCCGACGGCGGTGCCGCCGGGTGCGTCTATTATGGTGGATCCGGGGAGCCTTTCGTCCGTACCCTGTGGCTGTGGAGCTGCCCGCCCCCGATCCCCCGTCAGACAAGAAGCCCGCGCTGATCGTCGTCGCAGAGGACGATCGCATGACCCGGGAGTACGTGGGGGGCCTGCTCAAGGCCAACGGGTTCCGGGTCGAGACCGTCGAAAGCGGCCAAGAAGCCATCGACCGGGTGACCCGCGGCGGCGTCGACCTGGTCCTCCTGGACATCATGATGCCGGGACTCTCGGGCCTCGACTCGTGTCGGCTCATCAAGACCCTCACCAAGGACAGCTTCCTGCCGGTGATGCTGCTGACGGCCAAGACCGACACCGAGAGCCGGGTCGAGGGGCTGCGCATCGGCGCCGACGACTACGTCTGCAAACCCTTCGACGAGCGAGAGCTCCTGGCTCGGGTCGGCGGCATGCTGCGCATCAAGGGCCTGCACGACGACGTGCACCAAGCCAAGCAGCGTCTGGCCAAGCTCGCGGTTCAGGACGAGCTGACCGGGCTCTACAACTATCGGTACCTGCATACGCGCCTCGCCGAAGAGTTCAAGCGCGCCGAGCGCTATCGGGACCCCCTCGCCTGCGCCATGGTCGACATCGACCACTTCAAGCAATTCAACGACCAGTACGGCCACGACGTAGGCGACATCGTCCTGGCCGAAGTAGCCCACCGCCTCCGGGGGGCCGTACGTGAGATCGACGTCGTCGCGCGCTACGGCGGCGAAGAGTTCCTCCTCGTCCTGCCGAGCACGCACTTCTCGGGCGCGCTGACCGTCGCCGACCGGGTCTGGCGGGCGGTAGGCGGGGTCCCGGTGCGCAAAGCGGGCCAGGAGTTCGACGTCACGGTCTCGGTCGGCATCGCGCTCTACCCGAGCCGCGACGTCCGGACCAAAGACCAACTACTCAAGGCTGCAGACCGCGCCCTCTACCAGGCCAAGGGTGATGGCCGGGACCGCATCTGCGTCTTCCAGCACCAAGGCTACATCTACAAGCCCGACGTGGGCAGCTAACCCCCGAGGCCCGATGTTCCGAATTGCTCTCCGGTCGTTCCTGTCCGCCCTGGTGGCCCTCCTGGCGATCAGCTGCGGCGGCGCCCCTCCCGCGGCCCTCGAAGCCCGGGATGCCCCCCCGCCGTCAGAGGCAATCGCCGCGGCTCACGCGGCCCTCGGAGCCGACGCGGTCCGGGCCGACCTCCCGCGAGGCTCTGCGGCCCGCATCGTCGGCAGCCGCGATCAAGAAGAGTTCGGAGGGCCCCAATACGGCTTTGGCTGGTGGATGAGCCTCGACGGTCAACTCATCGCCCTCTACCGCTTTGAAGGCGACGTCGCCCCCACCTTCGGTCAGCACGGCGAGACCGACCGGGAGCCGGTACTCCAAGTCTTCGACCTCCGCGCAAATAACATCCAACAGTACGACGGTTTCATCGCCGCCGACCCCTTGGCGCGCATGGCGGTATTTCGGGAATCGGATCACCTCTGGCTGCTCCAGCACGACTCGACCACCCGCGAAGACCTGACCCTGCGCACCGCCGATGTGGAAGGAGACGACAACGCCTGCATGCCAG
>JAFDCW010000398.1 GCA_019312705.1 Deltaproteobacteria bacterium | reverse complement strand
CCTTCGCGCTCACGGTCAATTGCGCTGGTGAGGGTTGCGCTGCTCCGGAGTTGAGCCTCGAAGACGCCTTTGCCGAGGCCGCTACCGGTGCGTTCTATGTGTCGGAGGCCGACTACGAGCCGGTCTTCATGCGCGCGACCCCGGCCGATCCGGAAGCGCCGCTGACCTCGGACGCGATCGGTGAGCTCTTTCGCGCCCAGATCCTCGAGGGCATGGTGGGCTCGACCTGGGACGAGATCATCGTCGAACTCGACTCCGGCGACCTGACAGGGGACCTCGCCCAGCTCGACTCCGATGAGGACGAGTGGATGCGCGAGTCGACAGAGGCGTGGGGGCGGATCGACAGCCTCTTCGACGCAAATCTGAGCGACCGCGTGGAGTTCATCGTCGGCCCGGTCGGCGACGACGGCAACATGCAGGAGGATTGGGGCTTCTACCTCCAGGGCGTCGTGGGCCGGACCGCCGACGGCGACGTCGTCGGGCTCTTTGTCGGCACCGTCTGGACCTGAGGCGCCGCGCCGCGGCGGACGGGTTCGGATACACAAAGGCTCCCCGCCCTCTGGCTTGGTGTTCGCTATCCGCCCTCCACGTCTCGGCGCGTATACTCAGGACGTGAAACGGATCCTTCTTCTGCTCATCCTGGGGCTGACGTCGAGCTGCTCCAGCTGCGACGACGCCGCCGACCGAGGCTGCGAAGAGCGCGTCGCGCTCTTTGTCGAGCGCATGACCCGGGTGGCCGAAGTCTCGATGTCGCTGGGACCGACGGATATGAAGCTGCCCGTTCTGGACGCGGGCCAGGTGATCACGCGGGATGGGTCCGTGCTCGATACCGACGGAACGCGGTACGTCCTCAACGGCCGCGCGCTGCCCCTCGAGCAGGTCTGCGCAGACCACGAGACGCACCGACGAAACGTAGTCATACTCCACCCCGGGCGCGACGACCTGCTGCTCTACATCCGCGCAGGCCGTGACACGCCGGCAGACGCCCTCGCGCCGATCCTCGACGAGATGGCCGAGCTCGATGAAACGTTCCTCGTCGTCGTGGGCCCCACCGCGCCGTCACCGATCCCATTCGAGGGCACGCCGAATGATATCCGCCAGGAGGTGGAGCGCGTCCAGGCCATCGACGACGGCGTCGAGCGCGCAACCGCGATCGGCGACATGTTCAGCGACAGCATCACCCTCTGCGCACCGGCAACGACGGCCTTCGGCAGCGTGGCCGGGCTTCCGAGCGAAGAACGTCACAACCACCTCACTGAAGGCTTTCGATCGGCATTCCGAAGCTGTCATTGCCTGGGTATCGACGTCGACGGGATCGAAAACGCCCTCGTGCTGTCAGTAGACAGCCCGGAACGAAACCACCGCATCCTGCCGCTGTCGCGCGAGGCGATCAACGGCGCGACGGACGTGAACGCCCTCGCCCGCGCCCTCGCCGCCCCGTGAGCAGTTGGGGGCTCGCCGGTGGGGTCGGCGGCTTATTGGGATCGTCAAGCTTCAGCGTGCGCTCGCAGAGCTCGCGCAGAGCAGTGTCGCGCGGCTTGTTCATGCGTCTCCCATTCGTTTCTTAGGGGCTCAAAACCGGCGACGCGTGCTCGGGGCCCGGTCTGCGAGCGCGCACAAAGTCACCATTCGCGTCGGGTCCTCAACTCGCATCGCTCACCTCGTCGACCTCCTCCTGCCACGGTATCTCCCGGAGGAGGGCGCGTGCCCGCGAACGCAAGGGTCCCCCGAGCTTTCCGCGGAGGGCCGCATCGATGGCGTCAGCGAGCTCCGCGGCGGTCGCGAACCGGCGACCGGGGTCCATGGCGAGGCCGATGGCGAGGGCGAGGTCGATGTCACGATGCACATCGGTCGCGATCGACGTGGGTTTGACGGGCATCTTGCTCACGACGTCGACGATGATGGCAGTGAAGTCGCTGCCGACAAACGGCTGCCGCCCGGTGATCGCGCGATATGCGACGGCCGCGAGGCCATAAACGTCCGCGCGACTGTCGACATCTCCGCCCGCCTGCTCTGGCGCCATGTAGTGCGGAGTGCCCAGGACTTGCGCGCCCGTGAGAGTCGCGGCGCCGTCTGCGTACTTGGAGATCCCGAAGTCGAGGATCTTCCAGACCCCAGCGCCCGAGCTCGTCCGGAAGAGGTTCTGAGGCTTGAGGTCCCGGTGTACGATGCCGGCCTCCGTCGCCGCACCGATACCGAGAGCGACCTGGCGCACGAGCTGGAGCAGTTCCGCCCCGTGCAGCCGCCGCTTCCGGCGGAGGATCTGCGCCAGATTCTCTCCGCGGAGCCGCTCCATGGCTAGGTACGGCAGCGGTGCGCTCTCGTCCCCGACCTCCAACACCTCGACGACGTGGGGGGAATCGAGCGACTGGGCGATGCGCACTTCGCGCATGAATCGTCGGACGTAGTCCGGGCGACTGAGCACCTCCGGGAGCAGCATCTTCACCGCAGCCGGCTCGTCGGTCTCGACGTGCACCGCCTCGTAGACTTCACCCATCCCGCCCCGGCCGAGCACGGCGCCGAGCCTGAAGGAGCCGAGGACCTGGTCCGAAAACCGACCGAGGCCGCCGGCGCGCAGCGCTTGCTCGAGGTCCTGTCGCGCTTCGAGGAAGAGCGCCTCGCGCCGTGACGCCAGCCGCACGGCGTCGTCGAGCTCCTTGAGCGATGACACCGTGACCTGGCGCGTCTTGAGGGTCGTCGTATAGACGGTGATCATCAGCAAGACGTAGAGGCCGGCCAAGAGGGCGAGGCTCACAGGCGCAAACCCGTGGGCTGTCACCAACCCCGGGTCCTCGATGACGCCGAGGGCGATGAGCCCGGCCAGGATGACGACGGGAGTGCAGCCGGCGATCAGCGTTGCGGTGGCGATCCGTCGCCCGTTGTAGAGACACGCGCTGTACTGGTCGATGATGAAGATGACGAGGGCCGGCCCGAAAACGCCCACGTAATAAATGACGCCGCTGTTGGTCAGCATGGCAACCGCGATGAATATGAGGATGTGGGTTCCGCTGTAGCGGTCTTCGGTGGAGATGAACCAGCGGTAGACGTTGTTCAAGAGGCTAGCGGCAACAGCAGCGATGAAGATCTTCAACGCCAGCGGGTCCCCGTCGAGAAACGGCCATGCGATCAAAGCGACGGTGTTGAAGAGCACACCCGTAGTGGCGTTGTTGCGCGCCTGCTCGATCTCCAGTCGGCGGAGCACCGACTCGGGGTTGTGCGCTGTCCCCGACGTCCCGAGCGTATGCGACGAGTGCGGTGTCAACACCGCGGTCGGTCCTTCATCCCCGTCCGTCTCGGATTCGGCTTCTGTGACGGCGTCTTCGCTCACCCGTAGAGAATAATACAGCCCGGAAGCCCGCGCGGCGCCGCGTCAAGACGCTTTCGCGATGGCGCGATCGATCGAGGAGGGCTGGCAAACGGGCGGGCTTGCGACGATCGGGGACCTCGTGCCCTACTACACGTCCAAGTTGGCCCAGAACCCCGCGAACCATGATGAAACTCGGCCGGGTAGCAGAGATCTCGAAGGTCTTCATCGAAGAGGGCCTTGGCTTCTTGACGGAGCGCAAGACGCCGACCCCGGCTGACGGCGCCGAGGCTGAACAACCCTCCGATACCGAACTCGGGGTGCGGCTCCGGCGGACCCTCGAACGCCTCGGCCCCACCTTCGTGAAGTTCGGGCAGCTGCTGGGGACGCGGGTCGATCTCTTCAGCGAAGAGCTGGTCGCCGAGCTGGCCTTGTTGCACTCCCACGTCACACCGTTTCCCCACGACGAGGCGAGGAAGATCATCGCGGCAGAGCTCGGCGCGGAGATTGAGGACGTATTCGCAGAGTTCCCCGACGAACCCACGGCCGCGGCTTCGATTGCGCAGGTCTACCGAGCACGTCTCAAAGAGCCCGGCCTCGCCGGTGAGGCCCGTTGGGTCGCCATCAAAGTGCAGCGCCCCGGCATGGAAGAGAGCCTGCTCCAGGACCTCGAGGTGCTCGTCCAGGTCTCCGGTTTCATCGACCTCCTCGTCCCGGCCTACCGGCGCAGCATGGTTCATCGCGTCGCTGAGGAGTACGCCCAGCGGGCCAAGACCGAGATAGACTTCCTCGCCGAAGCCCAGGCCATCGAACGCTTCGCCGATGTGCTCGCGACGCTCCCGGAGTTCCGTGCGCCCGCCGTATATCGGGACCTGAGCACCCCGCGCTTGCTTGTAATGGAGTGGCTCGAAGGCACGAAGCTCGACACCGTCAAGACCAGGGAGGCGCTCGCGGCTCTCGGATTCGACCCCGACGAGTTCGGGCGCTCGATGCTGCGGCTCCAGCTCTCGATGAGCTATGAGCACGGCTTCGTGCATGGCGACACCCACCCCGGGAACATCATCCTCGCCCCGTCCGGCCAAATCGGGCTCATCGACTTCGGTCTGCACGGGCACGTTCCGCGCAAACTCCGCGACAAGATGCTCGAGATGCTCTTTTACCAGTCGAGCGGACGCATCGACGAGGCCGTCGAGGCCTTCATCACGGTGTTTCAGCCCGACCCGTCTCTCGACCTCGATGCCTTCCGGAAGGAGCTGGGCGCGGTCCTGGCCACGCCGCCCGGCCCCAGCACGGCCGCCGAAAACCGCGCGACCGAGCAGCTCATCGAGGGCATGAGGGTGGGGGCCCGTTACCATCTCAAGGCCCAGTCCGACCTCTTCATGGTCATTCGCAACCTCACGATCATCGAGGGCATCGTCCTGCGCTTCAGCCCGGGCCTCGACCTGGTGGAAGAGGTCCGAAACGTGACCGGCGCCATCATGCGCCGCCGCCTCTTCGGGCCGTCCATGCGCGAGGAGATCACCCAGCTCCTGCCCCACGTCTTGCTCACGCTCTCCAAGCGGCCCCAACTCGCCGAAAGGCTACTTCGCCTCGAGCGCGCCTTCTCCGACGCCAAGAACCTCGGTGAGTTTCTGCGCCGAGAGCAGGTGATCCGCGACCCCGCCCCGGCACGAGCCCCCGGATGGCTGCTCCTCGGCCTCGTCGGTGCCCTGGGCGTCGCCGTGGGCGTCGCCATCATGCTGGCCCTCGAGGTCAGCTAGGCTCCGGAATTCGTCAGATGAGCAGCGGCCCGCACGTGCCGTCGGTATAGCAGACGAGTTCTCCGCAGCAGTCCGCGTCGGTTCTGCACGCTTCACATGCTCCGCCGATGCAGGCGCGATGGTCCGGACAACCGTCCCCCAC
>JAFDCW010000397.1 GCA_019312705.1 Deltaproteobacteria bacterium | reverse complement strand
GGCGGGGGGGCCCTTTGGTCGCGGCCTCGACGTAGAGGGGAGCGCGACCGCCGAGATTCACCGGGCGTTGCTCGACGACAATACCGACTTCGCGATCTTCGGCGCGGCCGACGCCGAGCTGCACTTCACGGACCTGGTGGTTCGGAACACCCGGGCCCAGGAGAGTGACGGCAGCCACGGACGAGCGTTGAGTCTCTCCCAGGGCGCGAGCGCTACGGTGAGCCGGGCCGTGTTCGAGGACAACCTGGAGATCGGCGTGTTCGTCCAGGGCGAAGGCACCGAGGCGACTCTCGAGGACACGGTGGTCCGGCGGGTCACGCCGGGCCTCCGCTTCGGGGGCGCCGAGACGGGCATCGGCGTCACTATCGAGGTAGGCGCGGCAGTCACCGCGAGGGGCCTCCGGGTCGAAGACTGCCACTTCGGGGGAGTCGTCGCCCAAGGCGACGGATCGACCTTCGACGGAGAAGACATCGTCATCGACACCATCGGCCCGGACGGCCGGGGCGATCTCGGTATCGGCCTCGCTGTGGAGCGCGGCTCGACCATGCGCCTCGCCCGGGCCGTCGTCCGCGACACGCATACGCTGGGCATCAGCGTAAAGGACCCGGGAGCACATCTCGTGGCCGAGGACGTTGCCATCCACGGCGTGACCGCTCGCGTCCTCGACGGCGAGCTCGGAGCGGGCCTGGGAATGATCCGCGGCGCACGGGCCGAGGTCACACGGATTCACATCGAGGGCACGTCCAGCGACGGACTCTTCGCGAGCGACGTAGACACCCACCTGACCCTCACCGACGCGACCATCATCCGGGGGGACGTGAGCGATACCCGGGGATTCGGCTTTCTCGTCCGCGACGGGGCCGTCGTCGACGGGACGCGCATCGAAATCCTGGACATGGACGAAATCGGGCTGCTCATCGGCTTAGGGGGCGCACAGGTCGACTTGAGCGACTTGGTGGTTCGGCGAGTGAGGGAGCGCATGATCGAAGAACCGGGCGTGTACTACGCCGCCGGCATTCAGGTCGAAACGGACGCGACGGCCACCCTGACCCGTGTCCTGGTCGACGAAGTAGCGCATCGGGGGATTGCGAGTTTCGGCGGTACGGTGAACGTCATCGACGGGGAAGTTCGGGACATGGTCGAGGACACCCCGGGAGAGCTCGGTTATGGCATCGAGGCGGGCCCCGGGGCGGAGATGAACCTGGAGCGGGTCACCGTGCACGAAGCTCGCGCGGTTGGTGTCGTCGCTTTCCACGAAGCGCACATCGTGGCCAACGGCCTGGTCGTCACGGCGACTCGGAGCAGCACGGTGGACGGAAGCCGGGGCCGAGGCATCGTGGCCCAGGGCGGTGGGTTCATCGAGTTGACCGGTGTCCGGATCGAGGGGGATCGGGAGGTTGGACTGTTGGCGTCGGGCCCCGACTCTCGCATCGACGCGAGGGACATCGTCATCCGGAATATCCTGAAGAACATCTGCGGCGAAGAAGGCAGCTGCTCCGCCGGGGGCGGTTTCGGAGCATCGGCGGTCGGCGGCACCCTGGCCCTGACGGGCTTCCTCGTCGAGGGCGGCGCCCTCGGCGGCTTGCAGATCACCGGCGGAGCGAGCGTCGACCTCGCGAACGGAGCGATCGTCAACCACCCGATCGGCATCAACATCCAGGACGCTCCGGACTATGATTTTGCGCGACTGATGAACGACGTCCGTTTCATCGACAACCAGCGCAACATCGACGCGGCGTTCATTCCGCTCCCGGACTCCGACCTCGGCGGCCTCGGACTCCCGGCGACGCCCGCGGAAACCCCCGAGTAACGAAGGGCGGCGCGGGGGCCCTCACCATACGGGGAGAGTTGGCTACGGACCCTACACCGGCGTAGCCTGAGAAGATGATCCGTTGCTCCGGGGTCATCGCCGCCGTGGCGCTGGTCGCTGTCGCCGTCGCGTCCGCGACGCCGACGCCGGCGCTGGCCTGGACTGCGGGCGTCGCCTCGCTCTCCGGCGACTTGGCGGCCCGCGCCCCGCGTCGACAACGTGCTCATCGTGGTAGTGGATACGCTGCGCGCCGACCGCCTGCGCGCCTATGACCCGGATGCATCGATGCCCTCCCCGGCCTTCGATCGTCTCGCGGGAGGCGGCCAGCTCTTCGAGCTGGCGTACGCCCACGCGTCATGGACCAAGCCGAGCGTCGCGACCCTGCTGACGGGCGTGCTCCCCGGCCGCCACGGAGCGACGACCCACGAGCGGGCCCTCGACGAGTCGGTTCCGCTTCTCGCCGAGTGTATGTCCGCCGCCGGTTACGAGACGGGAGCGTTCGTCGCCAACGGCTACATCGGCGAGCGTTTTGGCTTCGAGCGGGGCTTCGACGAGTTTCGCAACGCGGCCCAGACGGGGCGCGGCCGGGGCGACGAGCTCGTCGAGGACTTGCTGCGCTGGATCGACGCCCGGGACAGCGGCGCCCCGTTCTTCGGGTATCTGCATACGACGGATGTGCACGCGCCCTACCTCCCGCGAGCCGAGACCCTAGCCGCCCTCGACGCCGCCCCATACCGGGGCCCAATCGACTTCGACGGAGCCCCCAATCTCCTGCAACGCATCGAGCGGGGAGAGGTGCCCTTGACGGGGCGTGACCGAACGCGCCTCGAGGCGCTCTACGACGCCGGCGCCTACGACCACGACGAACTCGTCCTCGGGCCCCTCGTCGAGGGCCTTCACGACCGTGGGCTGCTCAGGAACACCTTGGTGGTCTTTACCTCGGACCACGGAGAAGAGCTCTTCGACCATGGCTCCGTCGGTCACGGCGGCACCCGGGTCTGGGAGGAGTTGATCCACGTGCCGTTGGTGATTCACTGGCCGGGCCTGGCCCCGGCCAGGATCGCTGGCTCGGTGGGTCTCGTATCCATCGCGGCTACCATCACCGACGCCACGGGCGTGCGACCGATGACGGGGCTCGACGGCGTCTCCCTGGTGCCGGTCCTCGAGGCTGGGCGCGGCAGTACCGGACCGGTCCTCGGGGCGACCGGCGGTCTCTCCTTCGCCGTGCACGGCCACTACAAACTCGTGCGCTCGCGAGGCCAGGCCGACGCCTGGATGGACCTGGTCCGCGACCCCTGGGAGCACGCCAGTGCCCCGAACGTCGGCCGCAAAGACGTGGCTCGCCTCACCACCGCCCTGACGCTGGCCACCCGAGTGTCCTCCCCCCGACGAACGCCGCCCCCGATCATCGACGCCGATACGCTAGAGCGGCTGCGAGCCCTGGGCTACGTGCATTGACCGGGAGAGCAAAAGCACAGGGCAGAGACCTTCGCCCTAGGGTGCCGCCGGACTGCGCTCCGTCGCCGGACTGCACCATCGCCCCCGATCGCTAGGGCGCTGAATCGCCGCTCCTATTGACGGGCGCCACGGCGGGCCCAAGAGCCTGTATGATGCGCTCCCGGTGGCCCCCCACAACCGGATGCAGGATCCACCCAGGAGAGACCCATGAGCGTCGAGTTCACCCTCAACGGCGAGAAGCGCCAAGTCGAACCCGCGGAAGGCGAGTCCCTGCTCACGACCCTCCGGGAGCGCTGCGACACGACGTCTCCGAAGGACGGCTGTTCGCCCCAAGGGCAGTGCGGGTGTTGCCTCGCGCTCATCGACGGCAAGCCGAAGGTCACCTGTGCCACACCGGCCGCCAAGGCCGCCGGCAAGGAGATCATCACCCTCGAAGGCCTCAGCGACGAGGAGCGCGAGCTCACCGCGAAGGCCTTCGTCGCCGCGGCGGGGCTCCAGTGCGGGTTCTGCATCCCTGGCATTGCCCTCCGGGCGAAGCATCTGATCGACAAGAACCCTGAACCCTCGCGCGCCGAAATTGCCAAGGCGATCGACGTGCACCTGTGTCGGTGCACCGGATACGTGAAGATCGTCGACGCCATCGAGCTTCTCGCGAAGGCGCGACGGGGTGAACCGATTCCGGAGCCCGTAACCGAAGGCGGCGTCGGCAAGTCCCTGCAGCGCTACCGAGGCCTCGACCTGGTCCTCGGCGACCGGCCGTACGTCGCCGACATGAAACGCGAGGGCATGCTCTACGGCGTCCTGGTGCTCTCGGACCACGCCCGGGCGCGGGTGCTGTCGATCGATACGTCGAAGGCCGAAGCCCTGCCCGGCGTGCACGCGGTGGCAACAGCCGCCGACGTGCCCGGCGAGCGCTGGTATGGCCTGCTTTACGCGGACTGGCCCGGATTTGTGGCCATCGGCGAAGAG
The DNA here is from genome assembly GCA_019312705.1 of Deltaproteobacteria bacterium. The sequence goes on along the minus strand of JAFDCW010000397.1, from coordinate 972 downwards.
GTCCGGTGCGTCGGGGACGTCGTCGCGGCGGTCGCAGCCGTTGACCTCTTCACCGCCGAGGCAGCGGCGGCGTTGGTCGAGGTCCAGTACGAGGTTCTCGAACCGGTCCTCGACGCGGAGCGCTCCATCGAGGCCGGCGCGCCGCAGGTGAACCCCGCGAAGCCCAACGCTATGGGGCACTCCCTCATCGCCCGCGGCAACGTGGATGAAGCTCTGGCCGCGAGCGCCCACCAGGTGACCGGGACCTTTCGCACCCAGCGTATCGAGCACCTCTTCCTCGAGCCCGAGTCCGCCCTCGCCGAACCCCTGCCGGACGGCAAGCTCGCCCTCTATACCCAGGGCCAAGGCATCTTCGACGACCGCCGGCAGGTCGCCGGCTTCCTCGCCATGGCCGAGGAAGACCTCTACGTCGAGCTCGTCCCCAACGGCGGCGCCTTCGGCGGCAAGGAGGACATGTCGGTGCAGTCGCAGACGGCGCTGCTCGCCAAGATGACGGGCCGCCCCGTGCGCACGACCCTCACCCGCGAGCAGTCCATTCGCCTGCACCCGAAACGCCACCCCATCACCATGCACTACGAAGTGGGCTGTGACGCCGAGGGCCATCTCACCGCCATTCGGGCCCGCATGATTGGAGACACCGGCGCCTACGCCTCGGTCGGCGCCAAGGTCCTCGAACGCGCCGCCGGGCACGCCTGCGGTCCGTACCGCGTCGAGAACGTGCACGTCGAGGCGACGTCGGCCTACACCAACAACCCGCCCTGCGGCGCCATGCGCGGCTTCGGCGCCAACCAGTCGAACTTCGCTCTCGAGAGCTGCCTCGACATGCTCGCCGAAAAGGCCGGGGTCGACCGCTGGCAGATCCGCCGCCAAAACGCGGTGAAGGTCGGCGACATCTTCTCCACGGGGCAGATCCTCGAGAAGTCGGTCGGCATCATCAAGACCCTCGAAGCGGTGAAAGACGCCTACTACGAG
>JAFDCW010000396.1 GCA_019312705.1 Deltaproteobacteria bacterium | reverse complement strand
TTGAACCGTGTGGCGGGACTCATGGATGAATGGGGAGCGTTCACTTCGATCACTCGTCAACGTGCTCGGGCACGTGGTGTCAGTGCTGACTCCAAAAGCGCTTGATGGTCTTGGCTCGCCCCAGGGCGAGCAGTGGGATGCGGAAGGCTTGGCTGATGCGGCCTACCATGGCGTCGGCGAGCAGGTCGCCGAGGTCGTAGAGGGACCGGTCGAAGGGCAGCCAGAAGGGGTCGGGGCCTGTGTTGCTGTCGACCAAGAGGGACTTGGGGCGACAGAAGAGGCTGAGAGAGTGAGTCGAGTTGGCGATGCCCGGGCCCGTGTCCCGTGTGCCGCTCCAGGGCAGGGCGGTCATCGCGCCGGTCACCGAGTGGTTGTTGATGCTGACCGTGCCGACGTCGAGGCGGTCGGCGATGCGCCGGGCTCGGGCGAGGTCCTTGGTCCAGATCGAGGCGGTGAGCCCGTACTTCGAATCGTTGACGAAGCGGATGGCGTCTTCGACCCCGCCGATGCGCACGATGGGCAGGACGGGGCCGAAAGTCTCTTCGGTCGTGACCAGCATCTCGTCCGTGCAGTTGTCGAGGAGCGTCGGCTGGTAGCCGAACCCTTCGCCCGTTCGTTCGCCGCCGGTCACCAGCTTGGCGCCCTTTTCAATGGCGTCCTTTACATGGCGCTCGACGAGCTCGAGCTGGGCCTCGGTGGCGAGGGGCGATACATCGGTTTCGGCGAAGCGGCCGGAGCCGACGTGCAGCCGGGAGAAGCCGCTGCGCAGGCGCGCGACGAGCTGGTCGGCGATGTTCTCCTGGACGAGGGCGACCTCGACGGCGCCGCAGGATTGCCCGGCGTTTTGTAACGCCCAGTGCCCGAGGCCGGCCGCGGTCCGGGTGAGGTCGGTATCTTCGAGGACGATGGCGGGGTCCTTGCCGCCGAGCTCCACGCTCACCGGGATGAGGCGCTGCGCGCAGGCGACGGCGACCTTCTTGCCGGTCGCGACCGAGCCGGTGAAGGTGCACGCGTCGATGCCCGCGTCGATGAGGGCCGCGCCGGCCGCGCCGCGCCCGTAGACCACGTTGACGATGCCGTCGGGGAGTTCGGTCGCGAGGTGCGTTGCAAACCAGTCCGCCGCCCGGGGCGCGAACTCGCTCGGCTTGATGACCACCGCGTTGCCCGTGAGCAGCGCCGGGATGACCGGGCGGAAAAAGGTCGCGATGGGATAGTTCCACGGCGTGATGCAGCCGATGACACCGCGCGGGACGAGCTGGTGACTCGCCTTCTTGCCGGGGAAGCCCACGGGGTTGAGGAAGACCTTCTTCTCCGCCGTGCCCTTCTTGATGAGCTTCGCCCACTGGTTGACGACGTCGAGGGGGCCGAGGGCTTCGCTGAACAGGCCGTCGACTTCGAACTTGCCGATCTCCTGGGTGAGGATCGCCAGGATCGTGTCGCGGTCGATGAGCATGCGCTTGGCCGCGCGATGGAGCGCCGCGGTTCGGCCGGCGACTCCGAGGGCGGCCCAGCCCGGCTGGGCCTCCCGGGCGCCGGCGACAGCCTTCTGGATGTCCTCGACGGTCGAGATGGATACGGGGGGTAGGGGGCGGCCGTCGACCGGAGAAACACCGGTCAGCATTTCGGGGCTCCCCGCTTCGGCCCCGGCTTTGGGGTTCGTCAACGCGGTCTGCATGGCGGCAGATGTGTAGTCCCGCGATCCACCCCAGGCAACTAGGCGAATTCGAGGTGCGAAGCGCGCTTCGCAGGGGCCCCGGGGGTGCATCGTGAACCAGGCGCCTCAGGTGGGCGGATTTGGCACACTGCGTACCGGCCACCTGGCCGGTCTTTTTCCGGCCAATCGGCCGACTTTTGCTCCGAGGCGCCCTGGTACGGGCGCTGCAGGGGTCCTACCTGTGTCCGCCATGACCACGCCCACTGCGAAAATCCCTTCGCATGAGAGATCTCAGTCGGCCCCCGTCGCGACCCGGCCGGCTGCTTGCGCGAGCAATTTTCGGGCGTATACCGGTGCCGCGAAGAGAATTTGAAGCTGTGTTTGCGCCCCGAGAAGTCATGATGCCTGGCCACGGCCCCCTCACCCAGAGCGGGATGCCGAAAGTGGCTGGTATGGGACTCTATGCCGCCGCCCATTTGCGGGTGAAGGCCTGGGACAAGGCCCTCGCCAACGTCGAGCGCGCCCAGACCGAGCAGCTCCTGGCCCTCGTTCGTCACGCTCGAGACACCGAGTTCGGCCGGGCCCACGGCTTTCGGGAGATCCGCGGCTACGACGACTACCGGAGGCGGGTGCCGGTTGGGGACTACGACTCCTTCTCTACATGCTTCGACCGCATGCGTCGGGGCGAGCGAAACATCGTCGTGCCCGAGTTCGTCGAGCACTTCGGCAACTCCTCCGGCAGCACCAACCAGCACAAGGTGAAGTACCTGCCCATTACCGACCGGCAGGTCGACTACCAGCGCGGCAATGGCGGCGATGCGCTATCGCGCTACCTGGTCAAGAACGACGTCCGTGATTTCACCGACGGCTTCGTGATGAACCTCGTTCCGCCGCTGACCATGCGCCAGGAGGGGCCGATCAAGGTCACCTGCAATCCCGCGCTGATGGCGGCGAACCTGCCGGCGACGACCAAGGCGGTCTACCTGCCGGACCGCCCGACGATGTGCATGACGGACTACGACGCGAAGCTCGACCGCATCGCGGACCGTTACCTCGACTACGACATCCGCATGGTGACCGGCACGACGTGCTGGTTCTCTCTGCTCTTCGACAAGCTGCTCGCCGCGGCCCGCCGTCGCGGACACACCGCCGAGTCGGTGTCCGACCTCTGGCCCAACCTGAACGTCTTCTTCGGCGGCGGCGTCGCTGCGGCCCCCTACATGCCCGTGATTCGCGAGCGCATGGGGCACGACGTGCAGCTCATCGATACCTACAACGCCACCGAGGGCGGCGTGTACGCCTCGACGGCGTTCGAGGCAGGCCTCGAGGGCATGATGATGATCCCCCATCGGGGCGTCTTCTTCGAGTTCGTCCCCATCGAGCAACACGGCCAGCCGAACGCCCGGCGCGTGCCCCTGTGGGAAGTCGAGACCGGCCAGAACTACGTCATCCTCATCACCAACGCCTCGGGCATGTACAGCTACGAGCTCGGTGACCTGGTTCGGTTCACTTCGACGGCGCCCCACGCTGTGGAGTTCGCCGGGCGTCTGCAGGGGTGCTTGTCCACCACCCAAGAGCTCACGACCCACGTCGAGGTCCAGAACGCCTTCGACGCGGCCCTCAACGTGGCCCCGTCCACGGTCATCGACTACGGCGTCGGAGCCGACATCGGCATCGATGGCGACTCCAAGAGCCGCTACGTGGTCTTCGCAGAGTTCAGCGGCGACCGCCGCCCCGCGAGCCCCGAGGCGTTCATCGACGCCTTTGACGATGGTCTCTGCCAGGAAAACCGGGTCTACCGGGAGCATCGGCAGAACGACACGGCGATCCTCGCCCCCGAGCTGGTCATGCTGCCGACTGGCTCGGTGAAGCGCTTCATGGAAGAAGCTGGCTCAGGCAGCGTGCAGACGAAGTTTCCCCGCATCCTCGACGACCGACGCAAGCAGATTTTGCGCGGATACGCCGCTTGAGGGTCGGGGCTTGGAACGAGAGAAAGGTTCAGTGAACATGAGCAATACAGATCGTCTCGGAGTGGTAATCGTTGGGGTCAACGGCGCCGTCTCTTCGACGCTTATCGCGGCCACCAAGTTGATGGTGAAGGGCGTCGTCGCTCGCCGCGGCATGCTCACCGAAAAGGCCAGCGATGGCGGCAAGGACGGGCTCCACGAAAAGGTGGATTTCCCGACCCTCGAAAACATCGTTTACGGCGGGTGGGACATCCACGCCAACAACGTGCATGACGCGGTCGACCGCCACGGAGTTTTCCGTACCGACCAGGTCGAAACCGTGAAGAACGAGCTGGCGTCCATCACGGCCTGGCCCGCTATCTTCGACCAGGAGTACGCCAAGAACCTCGACGGAGCGCATGTCACGTTGGGCAGCCACCGCGAGCAGATCGCGGTCGTCAAGAAGCACATCGAGGTCTTCAAGTCGGAGAACAGCCTCGACCGCGTGGTCATGATCAACCTCTCGTCGACCGAGAAGTGGCTCGAGCACGTCCAGGCCTATGACACCCTCGCCAAGTTCGAGGAAGCCATCGATCGCAACGACGGCTGCGTCTCGCCGACGATGCGCTACTTCTACGCGGCGAACGAGCTCGGCGTGCCCCACGTCAACTTCGCCCCGAGCCTGTCCAACATCCCCGCGCTCATCGAGCACGCGGACAAGAACAACAACCCCTACGCGGGCATGGACGGCAAGACCGGCCAGACCCTCGTGAAGACCGCCATGGCGTCGATGTTCCGCGCCCGCCGCCTGCACGTCGAAGGTTGGTACTCCACCAACTTCCTCGGCAACAGCGACGGCCTGGTCCTCGACTCCCCCGACTCCAACAAGACGAAGGTCATGTCGAAGCAGTCCGTGCTCGACTCGATCCTCGGCTACCAGGTCGAGAACCATCAGGTTCACATCCACTACTACAAGCCCCGCGGCGACGCGAAGGAGGCTTGGGACAACATCGACCTCATCGGCTTCGCGGACATCCCCATGCAGATGAAGATCAACTTCCTCTGCCAGGACTCGGCCCTCGCAGCTCCCCTCGTCATGGACCTCGCCCGCCTGGTGGACCTGGCCAAGACCCGCGGTGAGAAGGGCCCCCAGCATCAGCTCGGCATGTTCTTCAAGTCGCCCTACACCCGGGACGGCAAGCCCGAGCACGACCTCTTCGTTCAGGAGAAGATCCTGCACGACTGGGTCGACGCCGGTAACTGAGCGACGTAGTTCGCTCTGACGAATCGGCGTCATCGCTCACAGGGCGGTGGCGCCGTATTCGTATCTGGCCAAGACACTTGGCAAACGGCGAGAAGGGAGGGAGATCATGGCGGAGCAAGAGCTGGCACAGAAGCTGGCGATCGACGGCGGGGCGAAGGCCTTGTCCGACGTGACGCACGCGATGTGGCCCATCGTCGAAGACGAGGAGCGCGCCGCCGTAGCCGAAGTCCTGGACCGCGGCGTGATGTCCGGCAGCAATGCCCCCGCCGCGTTGGCTTTCGAACGTGAGTTCGCGGCTCGAGTCTGGGCGAAGCATGCTCTTTTGACCCACAGCGGGACGAGCGCCCTC
>JAFDCW010000395.1 GCA_019312705.1 Deltaproteobacteria bacterium | reverse complement strand
CCTCGCCGTTGGCGGCGTCTACTTCGGCGTAGTCTTCTTCATCATGAAGTTCTTCCCGCTGATCCCAATCGGTGACCCGCGGTTGTCACGCTCTTTGGATCACGTGGTCACGTGATTTCGAGCGATCTTGGCGCGTCTGCGGCGTTGCGCTGCACTTGAAGTACCTTTGGTACTCCTGCGCTTGCGCGCCTTGCATACGCACCAACCTCGCTCGAAATCCTGACTGGAATTCTGGAGTGTCGAGAGCACGCCGGGAGTACGGCGAGCGAGAGCTGGTAGGGTAGCGGCGTGAAGGAGCGGCTACTGGAGGTTTGGGGGCGGCTGGTTGCGGCGTGGCCGGCGGCGCGGAACGTCGCCGGTGATGGCGAGCTTCGCGTTCGCTGGCTGAAGAGCGCGCGCGCTGCGCAGCTCACGTTGCTCGGGGTGCTGGTCGCCGGCTTCCTGGTCGTGCCGCCTTTGACGGCGGCGGTTGCGGACACGGTGTTTACGCCGCGTACGTCGAGGTCGTGGTTTCGGTCTCGGGTTCGTCGCAAGCCGGCTTCGGAGGTCCTGGGCGGGCTGCTCACCGGCATGTATTGGCTCGGCGGCTTCGGGACTACGGCGGCGTTGCTGGTCCTCCACGCGCCCAAGGTAGTGCCGAGGCGGGAGGAGGCCTCGCGCGACGCCGGCTTCGACCAGACCATGGTGGCGCCTGGCGCCGCCCCGCCGGCTCCGGAAACAAATGCCCCAGCCGAAGCCTTCGACGCCCTCGGGGCGACCATGGCCCCCGAGGAGCACGGCGGTGCGGCGACCGAGGGCCGCTCCGACGCGCCAAAGCCCCCAGCTCGGTACACCATCATCGGTGAACTCGGACGCGGGGGCATGGGCGTCGTCTACGAGGCGACGGACACGGTCCTCGAGCGCCAGGTCGCGCTCAAGGAGCTACGCCGGGGACGCCTCGACGCATCCTCCGCGGAACGCTTCCGACGCGAAGCACGGGTCCTGGCGAAGCTGCGGCACCCAGGCATCGTGCAGATCTATGACCTCGCGGAGGAGCCCGGGAGCATGTGGATAGCCATCGAGTTGGTGCGCGGCGGCGGCCTCGACCACCTTCTCGAGAAAGAGGGCAAGCTGCCCTTGGGTCGAGCCTGCGCGCTCGGGGCCTCCCTCGCGGATACGCTGGCCTACGCGCACGGTGAGCGAGTCGTACATCGCGATTTCAAGCCAGCGAACGTCTTGCTGACCTCCGCCGGCGAGCCGAAGGTGACCGACTTCGGCCTTGCGAAGTTACTTTCCGAAGGCCCGAAGCTGACGCAAATCGGCTCGGTCATGGGCTCCCCCGGCTACATGAGCCCCGAGCAGGCGACCGGCGGCGAGACCGACCACCGCGCCGACGTCTACGCTTTTGGAGTGACGCTCTTCGAGATGGTCACGGGGCGATGCCCTTTCGAGGGCGATACACGCTCGGTCCTCGCGGCGCACATCACGAAGTCCCCACCGACACCAGCGGAGCTCGGAGTCGAAGTGCCCGGGCAGTTGGGGGCACTGATCGCGAGTTTGCTCGCCAAGGAGCCGGGGGAGCGGCCGGGGGATATGGCGGAGGTCGCGGTGACGCTGCGAGAGCTGGCCACGGAGACGTGAAGAGGGCATGGGCGAGACCGCGCCGCCGCCGGGACGACGATCCCGGCTGGCGAACGGGAAGCGGGAGCAGGGACGGGAACGGTGACGGCGACGGGAACGGCGACGGGAACGGGAACGGCGACGGGAACGGGAACGGGAACGGGAACGGGAACGGGAACGGGAACGGGAACGGTGCGGCGCTACCGGCGCCACTACGGTCGGCCCGTCGGCTCTGCACGCCTTCGCACTACCGGCGCCACTACGGTCGGCCTGTCGGCTCTGCACGCCTGCGCACTACCGGCGCCGCTCCGGTCGGCCTGTCGGCTCTGCACGCCTTCGCACTACCGGCGCCACTACGGTCGGCCCGTCGGCTCTGCACGCCTCCGGCGCGCTGCCGCCTCGGGCCGCCCTACGTGGCGCCTTCTTGTTGAGGCCTCCGGCGCGCTGCCGCCTCGGGCCGCCCTTCGCGGCGCCTTCTTGTTAATCCTGCCAGCGGAAGAGCGGCTCCCAGACTTGCTGCCGGGTATCGCCGTCGCGTCCCCGGCGGATTTCCTGTTCTCCTACCCACACGGCAATGCGCCGGGAAGTGATGGCGAGCAGTAGGCCGAAAACGATGTCGATGCCGTAGTGCCAGCGGAGGAACACCGTCGCGATGATGATGTTCACGACGAAGAAGCCGAGTACTGGCCATACGTAGCGCCAGAGACGGTGGTCTCGGTGGCCGAAGGTATGGAGCAGGAAGTAGGTCGGCAGGGCCGTGTGCAGTGAAGGGAAGATGTCCATCATGGCGCCGCCGGCGGAGACCGTCGACCACACCATGCCCCACCACATGCCTCCATCGAGGGGAGCGTCGAAGGTCATCGTCGCGTAGGGGCCCAAGCCGGGTACCAGGGTGTAGCCCACGGGACCGATCAGCCCGACGAAGAGGCTGCCGGCGTAGAGCTCGATGCGACGTCGCCCCGTCTCGAGGAAGAGCGGGGGGACCCACATCAAGGTGATGATGAGGAAGTAGCTCCAGTAGAAGAATGAGAACCATTCGACGATGGGCATGCGGTTGAAGCGCTGGAGCCATATCGATGGCGTCACGCCGAAGAGCGCTTGGTCGATGGCGAGGAGCGGCATGTCGAGGAGCGGAAGCGCCAAGGCGGGCATCACGTAGCGCAGCTCGAAATAGGAGAGCGCTGATGGGATGAAGAGGCCCAAGCGGTAGAAGAGGGCACGCCACCGGTTCTTGGGCAGGATCTCGGCCCGGGTGAGGCCCACGACGAAGACCGTCGTGACGAGCAGCGCCATCGACGTGCGCCGGCCCATGCTCGCGTCGGGGCTGTCCGGGGCCAGCGCCATCCGAAAGCTGATGTAGGAATGGAAGCCGAGGACGAGCCAATCCTGGGCCGCCATCTGGGCGAACAGGGTGTTCGCGGTAGCCGACAGCGTGCGCGGCACCGACTCTGTAATGGCCCTCATGTCCGTTGCGCAGCTTTCACCGAGGCAGCTCCCCGAATCCTTAACCGGCCGCCTGGCCGGTATTGGTGAGTATGTTCAGCCTAGACCGGCCGAGGGTTCGGGGCAACTACCCATGCGCGGGACCCCCGAGGGTGGGCAAGGCTGGGAATTATGAGGCTTCCGAGACCTTCGCCCGACGCCGATAGGCTGCGAGGGCCACGACGCCGACCACGACAGCCCACCAGAGCGTTGCCAGGCGCACCAGCATCGTGGCCGCCGTGGCCACCGCCGGGGTCATGCTCTCGTCGCCGAGGGCCTGGAGGAGCCCGGTCATGCCCGCCTCGGTCACGCCGAGGCCCCCGGGCATCATCGCCAAAGCCCCGGCAATGGTCGACGCCGAGTAGGCGAAGGAAGTCGCTTCCCATCCTAGGCTCACCCCGTCGAAGCCGGAAAGGATCACCCCCAGGCCCACCACCTCGAGGCCCCAGGAGAGGGTCGAGAGCAGCGTGGCGTATACCAGTGGACCGAGGCGTGTCATCGAATGCAGGGACTCGTAGGCCTCCCGTAGCCGAGGCACGAGGCCGCGAATCACCGGCATTCTGCCCGCCATGGCGAACCCGAATTCGGAAAAGGGACGGATGGCACAGCCGGCGACGATGAGGCTGACGAGGGCGGTCCCGGCGATGGTGATCGGGATGCCCTGGGGAAAGCTCAGGGCGCCTATGGCCGTGAGGATGACGAGGGCCATCAGGTCCGTGAGGCGTTCGGCCACCACCACCGGCGCGGTTTTCACTACCGAATAGCCCTGGGATTCGAGCAAGAGCAGCGACTTGAACACTTCCCCGACCTTTCCTGGGGTCACGCTCATCACGAAGCCGGAGAGGAAAATCAGGAAGCTCTCGCCGACCGGCGTGGGGCATCCGATGCGGGTGAGGTAGTACTGCCAACGCAGGAAACGCAGGAGGTAGTTTCCGGTGGCCAGGGCGACCGCCAGGCCGAGCATCTCCCAGCGGAAGGCGCTTAGGTTGTCGCGGAGCGCCTGCACATCGCCGTACATGCTCAGGCCGGCGAAGACGAGGGCGCCGATCAAGGTCGCTACCAGAATCTTGCGACCGAGGCCGCCGCTGGGGGCCGGGGCCTCCTCTTGCTCCTCTTGCTCGACGGTGGTCATCGGCGGCGCCTGCGCCGGTGGGCCAGCGCCAGAACGCCGAGGGCGATGATGGTCACCCCCGCACCCGCCGCTGCCGGCACCCACCTGGGCACCTGGAAGCTGCCCCGTCGTATCGCCTCGGAGGGGCGGACCTCTCGATAGCGGCGACCCGTGGTCGGATCGACTTTTACTGGTCCGGCGCCGTCTTGGTCCTGGGCGGAGTTTCCGGTCGCTGAAGGGCTCTGGCCCGCGTCTCGGCCCGTGTCTTGGCCCCACGCCGGTGAGGGCGCCGTGAGGAGAATCGCTAAGGGGAGCAGGAACATCGCCGGGTACGGCGCAGCGGCGAGGGCTCTTGGGAGGCTGGCAGCGGCCGGCACCGCCGGAGGCTGACACGGCCGCGTCCGCCGGGCTACCCTGCCGGCCCTGTGTCACGCGATGAGTCGACCGAGAGTCCGGCGGAGGCCGCCGACGACTTTCTCTATCACCTCTATCGGGGGAGCGCGCTGCTCCTCAATGATCAGGTGAACGAGGCGAAGGGTGAGCTCGAGCGCGCTCTCTCGGTCGAGCCCCAGGACGTGGCGTTGGTCGCATGAGCTCCGCCTCCGTGAAGCCGGTTCGGCGACCGAAGAGCATTCGTCAGGATGCGATCAACCTGCCGAACCTGTTGACGTTCCTGCGTATCGCGCTGATCCCCGTCGTTCTCTTCCTGCTCGCCGAGGGCACGCCGACCGCGAACTTCTGGTCGGCAATGGTCTACATCGTCAGCGCTATCACCGATGCCCTCGATGGCTGGTTGGCGCGGCGCCAGGGCCTCATCAGCGTGCTCGGGAAGTTCCTCGACCCCCTGGCGGACAAGCTGCTGGTGATGGCTACCCTCGTATGGCTGGTCTACATGGGGCGGCTCACGTCTCTCGGGGTCGCCGCGGTCATCTTGATGGTCGGCCGGGAGCTGTCCATCACCGCGCTGCGCACCATCGCCATGAGCGAAGGGGTCGTGATCGCCGCGCGTCGGGGCGGCAAGG
>JAFDCW010000394.1 GCA_019312705.1 Deltaproteobacteria bacterium | reverse complement strand
GAAGCCTGCGCCGGTCAGGACCACCCAGACCAAATCGGTCTTCGGCAAGATCACCAGCGCCAAGGGGGCTGCACCCTTGAAGGGCCCAGTTGCGGTGAAGAAGGCACCGCCCAAGAAGGCTGCGCCTCCACCCCCTCCGCCCCGCCGCTACAAGTCGGTTACCACCATCGTCGATGGTGTGACCCTGCGCTCCCATCCGTTTGCGGAGCTCAAGGCGGGGCAAATGAAGCGGCTTTACGCGATGCTGCTCGAGAAGCGGGGCCAGATTCGCGCCTCGCGGCAGCAGCGGCTGGACGAAGCCATCAGCAACGTCGATTCCCTCGCCGACGATATCGACATCGCTCAACGCCATACCGAGCAGGCGTCGCTCATGCGCTTCGCCGACAAGGAACGGAAGCTCCTGGGTGAAATCGATCGGGCCCTCGAGAAGCTCATCGACCGGGCCGAGTACGGCGTGTGCGAGGGCACCGAAGAGCCCATCTCCCTCAAGCGCCTCGAAGTGCGCCCCTGGACTCGCTACTCGGTTGCTCACAAAGAGCAGATCGAGCGCGATCGCAAGCAGCACAGACGATAGGAACCGCTCCCCGGTCCCCTCGGCCTTCGCCGTCCAACCCTAGCCGTGGCCGTGGCCGTGGCCGTGTTCGTCCTCGCCGGTCTCGCCGGCGTCGCCGGGGCCTTCACGAATAGCGCCCAGCCAAGAGGCGAGGCCCTTGCGGAGGATGGCGCGCAGTGAGAGCAGGGAGAGGATCGCCGTCGCGCCCCAGGCGAGCCAGTCGGGTCCGTGGTCGTGGGCTCCTTCGGTCATCGGGGTGATGGTGATCGGCGACGCGTTGAGGCCCATGGCGATGAGCCACACCGTTCCGATCAGCGTCGCGAGGCCTACCGCCGTAGCCCGTCCTCCGAAGTGGGAGCGCAGGAAAGCGACGGTCGCCATGTTCGTCGCTGGTCCGAGAAGGAGCCCCGCCAGGACGGCTCCGGGGCTGAGGCCCTTGGCGATCAAGACGGCGGCCAGGGGCGTCGCGCTTGCGGCACAGACGTAGCTCGGGACGGCGACCAAGCTGACCACCAGCACATCGAGGCCGAAAGCCGTGAAGCCCGTTAGGGAGTCGGCCGTCAGCGCCGCCTGCACGTAGGCCGCCGTAACCAGACCGATGAGGGTCCAGGGCCCGATATGTCCGAGGAGCTCGTCGAGGCTCTCCAAGAGGCGCTGGGGCCAGGGGCCAGGGGCGCCACTGTCATTGATGGCCGCGTCCTTCGCCCCGTCGTCACGTTTTGATTCGCTGGTCTTCGTAGCGAAGCGCGCGACGAGGAGGGCGGCGGCTATGGCTACCCCCACGGCGGAGAAGAGCCGGGCGAAGGCCATTTCCCAGCCGAGGAACCGCACCGTGAGGGCGAAGGTCTCTATCCCGAGCTCGGGAGTCGCGAGGAGGAACGCAACCACCAGCGCCGCGCCCGCTCCCCGGTTCCGGAGGGACTGAGCCACGGGCAGCACCCCGCAGGCGCAGATGGGCAACGGTGCGCCAACGACGGCGCCGCGGATGGCCTGGCGGAGATTCGAGCCCCGGGTGAGCCAGCCTATGGGAATCCTGCTCCCGAAGAGCTGCAGTGCTGCGCCGATCAGGAGGCCTAGGAGCAGCGTCGGGGCGGTGTCGAGGGTCAAGTCGACGAATGCATGTCCCGCTGCGTCGCGCATCGAGATTGCGCCTTCTCCGTGGGCGTGGCCGTGGGCGCCCGGGAGAATCACCAAGGACAGGCCTAGAGCGACCGCGATCAGCTCCCCGAGGGGGCGCCGGTTGCGGGTCTCGCCTGGGCTCCAGTCATGGGCCACCACATGGAGGAGCAGGCCCCCGACCACTGAAGAAACCCAGGGGTGGGCGACTTCGAGCAGTTCCAGCGGGAGCACCTGAACGGCGGCGATGCCCAACGTCGCCGCCGCAGCGAGCCCGGCCGCCCGGACCAGCCCGGCCCGCGCTCCCAAGTCTCGAGCGAACGCGAGCACGACCAGGGCCGTGATGGGGATGGAGTGGGCCGCGATCGCGGCGAAGACATCGTAGTGCCCGTGGCCTTCGTGCAGCTCGGTGGAGAATGTCGCGAGCCCGGCGCCGTCGCCGACCTTGTGCAGGAGCAATCCGAGGTAGCCGACCTCGAGGCCGACGCGGTGGCCAACCGAGTGATCGTGTGCCAACGAGACGGCCGCGGCGCCGTGCCCGTTCCCGTTCCCGTTCCCGTCCCCGTCCCCGTTCCCGTTCCCGTTCCCGTCCCCGTCCCCGCTCCCGCCGAGCAAACGTCCGAGCACCCCCGGGAGCATCGCCGCTCCGGCCGCAACCACCAGAGCCCAAAGACCGATCTCCGCGAGGGCGTCCGGGAGCAGCTGGACCAGGACCACAACCATCGCCGCGACCAGAGCGAAGGTCCGGACGGCCCCGAGCAGTGGCCCGGACTTTCGATAGAGTCCGAGAGCCGCCCCGAGGGCGACGGAGCCAATCGCGACGGCGAGGGCCAGAACCATGGGGCGCATCTAGCACGCCAGGCAAAACACGCCCCGGAGATTCAGGTCCGCGGCGTTTGTGATTCCCGCGACTGAGTGGACCGCTTAAATGGGGACGCCGGTCGGTGCCTCTCCGAAGCACCGCCGGCTAATCGCCAAAATCGCTCTGGGGGACTCCGAGGGCTCTTTCGAACCGCTCCGAGCGTCCGCTCCATACACCCCTCTCTTGCGAGTCTCGTGCCAGCCTCGGCCCCCCACTTTCCCCTCAATTCCTCGATCCCAAGTGGCGACTCCCCCCCCTAAGTGGCGGGTGGCGTTGCCAGTGGCCGGTCGCGGCAGGCCGGCTTGCCCGTTGGAAAGGGGACGGCCGGTCGGTGCCTCTTCGAAGCACCGCCGGCCAATCGCCAGAATCTCGGGGGAGCGAGAGCGGCTACAGCCGCTCGTTGCGCGTCCAGCTGCCGTACATCGGGTTCGGAATGACGATGCAGCGCGAGCCGAAAGCCTCGAGGGCGCTTTCGTCTTCGTGGCGACCCTCCTGCTGCATGGCCTGGAAGTCGTGGATGTTGTCGCCGACCCACATGACGAGGGTGGTCGGAGGGATGTCTCCGGCGCGTCCGTCCTCGACCATCTGCCACCGGGTGGTCTTGTTCGACGTGCCGACCCGGCAGAGGATGCCGTCGGGGTTGATGTCTACGGACCGGAGGTTATCGAGGGTCGCGTCGCAATCGGCGGCTTTGCGGTTGGTGACGACGGCGACGTGGCCGCCGAGCTCGTGGATACGCGCCGTGAATGCGGCGGCCCCGGGGATCGCGGTTGCCTCGCGGCGATTGACCCACACCGACCAGGCCCGGGCCGAGTAGCCGAGGCCGAGCTCCTGCCGTTCTCTCTCGTGCTGGGCGTTCGAGATGAGCGTCTCGTCGGCGTCGAAGGTCACCGTCCAGCTCGGCGGGAGATCTCCTGCGGCGTGCATCGCCTCAATCTGCGCGGTCGCCGTTCGGTAGGCCTGCATCGACAGGGCCCGGTATTCGGCGGCGTTTCGGACCCAGTGCACGTCGTCAGCCATCGGGGCGATCGGCCCATCGGCGTCGCAGCTGCTTCCTTCGCAGGTGAGCATCAACCGGAAGTTTGCCTCGGTGAAAGTCGCCCGGGCCTCTTCGTCCACGGAGACCTGGGCCAGGTAGAAGCCCGCCTCGGGGACCGTCGCCGCGAGACGCGAGAGTTGGCCGTACCCCGCCTCGTCGTCGGCGGCGAGGACCTCGGGGTAGTCACCATCGTCCGCGCGGCGGGGCCCACGGAGCTGAAGGTAGCTATCGAACCCCCGAGAGCTGCCCCGGTGGGTCACCTCGAGCTTCACCTCCGTGCCGGCCTCGGCGTAGAGCACGTAGCCGAGCTGGTCGCCGGCTCCGGTGACGGTCGCCTCCCGGGCCTCCCCCGCAGCGAGCATCGCCAAGACATGGACTCCGGCGGGGCCATCGGCCTTGCCGTCCTCGCCCAGCGCAGGTGCCCGCTCGTCGCACGAGTCGGCGACCTGAGCGCATCCGGAGAGGGCGAGCATCGTGAGAAGGGTGGCTACGAGCAGACGGCGCATGGCCTACACCGATGCGAGTCTCGTGCCACGGACGGACGGGCCAATTGTCCGGTGATCTCACGCCGTAGGCGGCGCCTGGCATGCCCTTTCGGCATGAGAGGTGGCTACGACGCCGGCCAGCCCCTCGAACCCGGCGTCTCGTCAGTCGGCGATGGGCGCTGAGGCCGGGTCGGTCGCATCTTCGACCGCGTCCGGCGCTTCGCCCGCCGATCCGGGCGTTGGGGTGCCGTCGGTGGCCTCTTCCGCAGCTCCGGCCGCGGGCTCTTCGTCGCCGCTGCTTTGCGGGTCGGTGTTGGGGTCGACGTTCGGGATTTTGTCGAGGATCGCTCGAAGGGCCTGGGTGGCCGCTACGTAGTCGTTCTGTACGTCGGGAACGGTCGCTCGGCCCTGAAAGACGTGGATCATGGATGGCGTTTCGAAGCCGTCGATGACCAGGACCTCTTCGGTCGGGCCGATCTCTTCGTCCCGGGCTACTTCGGCTTCGTACACGCCATCGGGGTCCCGGTACCGCAAGGGGGCGTGCTCCACGCGATACGCCGTGCGCTGGCCCAGGCCCGCGAAGAAAACGATATCGGCGTTGTGCAGGGTGCCCTCGCGGTAGCCCTTGGCTGCCAGGGTTTCGCGGGCGATGTCCCGGAGCTGCTCGAGCTGCATCACCTCGAGCTCGACCCGGCTGAAGCCGTCGGGCAGCGCCTCGGGCCCGGCCACGGCCCAGATGCGGTAGCTGCCGAACGAGGCCTCCGGGTCCTCGGAGCTCTCGACCGTCAGCTGGTTCGAGGCGCCGCAGCCGAGGGCCGCCGAGAGCGCCGAGAGCGCCAGGAGCGCCAGGAGCACCAGGGGCTTCTCACTTTTCTATCGGAGGACCATCACCGGGCAGGGTGCATGGCGGACGACGCGCTCAGCGACGCTGCCGATGAGAAATCGCGCCAGGCCCGCCCGCCCCGTGGTGCCCATGAGGATCAGGTCGACCCCCTGGTCCGTGGCGAACTCGCAGATGGTGTCCGCCGGGTTGTTGCTGCGGATGACCGCGGTCTTCACGCGAGCTCCGGCGTGTTCACCACGTGAAGCAGGGTGACGCGGGTACCGACGCCCCCTTCGATCAAGGGGGCCGCGCCGACCGCGAGCTCTGAAGCCTCGGAGAAGTCGGTGGCGACGAGGATGTTCTGAAAACGCTCCATGGTCCCCATGGTACGCGTGCAGAGGCCCCGTTCAATGGCGACCCGCTGACTGACGCCGGCGATCTGACTCGGAGCACGGACCCGTGCCGTCCGCGCGCCCGCCGGCGGCTCAGGAACCGCTGAAGCTGAGGTGCAGGTGGTCTGCTCGGGAGCGCGGCAGAAAGACGCCGAATCTGACCGGTGTGCGACTTCTCGCTGAGTTTGCGCACCCATGAGCGACTCTCTCGCTCATGCGCGCTTTGATCCACCTCGCAATCCTGTCGCTCGTTCTGCCTATCTTCGGCTGCGACGACGATGAGCCCGAGGCTCCGGCCGAAGCCGTCGAAGAAGTCTCGACGGACGACGGGCCGGGAGCGGACCAACTCGAGCCCGGGCCCACCGGCGACCTGATGCGGGAACACTTCCTCAAGGTTCGAGAAGCTCGGCAGGCGCTCGTCGGTGACGACATCGAAGGCGCGCGCACGGCGATGGCTTGGCTCGCGGAAAACGACCCGGGGCTGGATGCCGTCCCGACCCCTCTCCGCCCGCACCTCGAGGGCATGCGCGAGAACGCGCGATCCTTTGCGGACGCGACGACCCTCAGTGAGGCGTCGATGGCTTTCGCCGGCATGCTCAACTACTGCGGCGAGTGCCACCAGCACGTCGAGGGCGGCCCGGAATTCGCGATGCCCCCGGGGCCCGACGGAGACGCCCTCCAGGACCAGATGCAGCGGCACCGCTGGGCCATCGAGCGCATGTGGGAGGGCATCGTCTCACGCAATCTCGAGACCTACGTGGACGGCGCGACGGTCATGGGAGACGTTCAGCTGCGCGCCGAGGAGCTGCCCCATGGCGTGCTCGAGCCAGAGCGCATCGACGCCATCATCGGCCACGTGCACGAGCTCGCCGGCGCCGCCAAGGAGTCCACCGACTGGGATGATCGGACCGAGAACTTTGGCCGTCTGCTCGCGACCTGTGCCACCTGCCACCGCGCGCTCGGAGTTGGAGCATTTGCGCGGGCGGCGATGGAGCCCGGGGCTGAAGAGGCTGCGCCAGAGTAGGCCACGAGCTAGCGGGCCTGCTCGATGACACCGCCCAATGGGCGACCTCCTCACTACGTCGCTAGTATACGAACACCCACGCGGGAAACTCCCCGACTGTCGGCCGGGTGGTGGCGTTGGTGCTCTCCGCTGGCGTCGCCGGTGTGGAGATATCCCACACACCAAGACGGCCGGCCTCGCCCGGGACGCGAATCGTGATGAAGAGGCGATCGGATGCCTCGTCGATCGCGATTCCGGTTTCCGTGGTGGGCAGGACGCATCCGTCCGGGCTCCCGCAGGTGTCGGCCAGGGCGAGGGGTGTGGTGTGCACCAAGTGGCCCGCAGGCGCTCCATCGAGCACGAAGAGGTCGCCGGACGAGGAATCGAGCACCACGCCCGAGGGGAAGTTGCCTGGGAGGGTCAGCGGACTGCCCGTCATTGGAGCGAACGAGTCGAGGTCGCGGGCAAAGAGCCGGCTCGGGACAGCCGCCGTGTAGTAGAGGCGCCGGCGCTCCGAATCGATGACCAGGCTCGTCGGCGACGCGTCGGTTAGCGGCGTATCGAAGAGCATGTTGAAGCTGCTGCCAACTATTTCGGCGGCCCAGACTGTCGACGAACTGATGCCAAAGATGCGTCCGGTGGCTTCGTCCACTCGAATCTCCGTCGCGACGATGTCGACGTCAAAGGGACTCCCCGGGACCTCGACGAACGGCATCTCCGACGTGTCATAGACCGTCATTCGCCGCTCCGACGGACCGTCCGCGCCATAGACGTAGAGCTTGTTGCGGGCGCTGTCGTGGCCGAGGGTCAGGGGTGTGGTGGCCTGCCCATACGGAGACCCCGGGAGGGCGGTGAGTCCCTCCCGACCGAGGACCACGACGGAGGAATCGCTGGGCAGGACCACGGCGATGGCATCGAGGCGAGGAAGCGGGATCAAGTCGTTGTACGCGGCCATTGCCAGGGGACTGCCCGTGGTTGCCGCCAGTGAGCCCAAGTCGAATTGGTCGATCTGCAGCGAGGCGCCCCCCAGGTGTCCGACGACGACGTTCTGGGTCGGTGGAAGCGGGCCTGCGTCCGCACCACCGTCCGCCGGGCTCGCGTCTGCATCCGCTCCGCCATCATCCGAGATCGGCGCATCCAGTCCGGCATCAGCAGCGTCCGGAAGCGCCGCATCCGAGGGCACACCACCGTCATCACGGCAAGCGTTCAACCCGGCAAGGCCCAGCGTTGCGAAGAGTAGGACCGACCATAGAGAGCAGTTCATGGGTTGTGGCTTCCGTTCTGGATAACGAGCGAACCGCGGAGGAGTCGTCTCGGCGAGTGGCGTCGCCTATACCACATG
>JAFDCW010000393.1 GCA_019312705.1 Deltaproteobacteria bacterium | reverse complement strand
CGGTGAGAGCAGCGCGCCCGTCACGATCACCAACGCGGCCGCGGCGACGACGGGCTTCAATGAGACCCTCGGGAGCTCATCGAGAGGAATCCCCCTCTTCGTCTGCCTCGTCGAAGTCGTGCTTTGCGAGGCGATAGCGGAAAGACCGGAAGCTCATGCCCAGGAGTTTGGCGGCGGCGGTGCGTACGCCGCCGGAGCGTTCGAGGGCAGCCATGAGCAAGTTGCGCTCGACCTCTGCCAGGTAGGCCCCGAGATCGAGGCCCTCATCCGGGAGCACCACCGAAGGGGCGAGTCGCGGCTCGCCGTCCGAGGCGCCGGGAGGCAGATCTTCGAGGGTGATCTTGTCCGTCGCGGCGAGGGTGACCGCGCGCTCGATGACGTTTTCGAGCTCTCGGACGTTGCCGGGGTAGGGCTGGTTGCTGATCCACCGGAGTGCCTCGGGCGAGAATTGAAGGCGCTTGTGCATGAGCGAGCCGTACTTCCAGAGAAAGTGTTCGGCCAAGTGCGGGATGTCCTCGGCGCGCTCGCGCAAAGGGGGGACCGCGATGTGCACGACGTTGAGACGGTAGAAGAGGTCCTGGCGGAAGGTCCCGTCCTGGATGCCGGCCTCGAGGTCGCGGTTCGTCGCCGCGACGACTCGCACATCGACCTCGATTTCGGTCTCCCCGCCTACCGGGCGCACCCGTCGCTCCTGGAGCACCCGCAGCAGCTTCACTTGCACGCTCGCGGGCATCTCTCCGATCTCGTCGAGGAAGATCGTGCCCCCGGCAGCCGCGCGGAAGAGCCCCTCTTTGGCGGTGGCGGCGCCGGTGAACGCACCCTTCTCGTGGCCGAAGAGCTCGCTCTCCATCAGGGCCTCGGGGAGGGCGCCGCAGTTCAGGGCTACGAAGGGCTTCGTGGCGCGGCATCCGGCGGTGTGCAGCGAACGGGCGACGACCTCCTTGCCGGTGCCGCTCTCCCCGGTGATGAGCACGCTCGTCGGCGCGTCGGCGAGGCGGCCCACGAGATCGGCGACCTGCCGGAGCGCCGGGCTCCGGCCGACGAGGTCGCGGAGGGCGTGGCGGCGCTCGTCTCGGAGAGCCCGGTTTTCGTCGAGGAGGGCGCGCTTTTCGAGGGCCTTCTCGACCGTGGCCTTGAGAGCATCGTTGCGAAAGGGCTTCTGAACGTAGTCGTAGGCCCCTTTTCGCATCGCCTCGACGGCCTGCTCGGTCGTCGCGTAGGCGGTGACCATCACGACCTGGGTGGACTCGTCCTTATCTCGCGCCTTTTCGAGCACCTGCATGCCCGAACCGTCGGGCATCAGGAGGTCGGTGACGACGAGGTCGTAGGGGGGCTCGGTTTCGATGCGCAGAAGGGCCGGTGTCACCGACGGCATCGTGTCGACTTCGTAGCCGGCTCGCTGGAAGAGGATCTCCAGCATCTTGCGGAGGCCCGCTTCGTCATCGACGACGAGGATTCGCGCGCTCATGCAAACCCGGCGCGGCGCTTCTCCTCTTCCTTCGGCGGGCGCGTGGCGACCGCGTGCACTGCCTCGTAGTCGAGGAACGTCGTCGTATGGGTCTCGCGGACCACGATCTCGACGAAACCATCCTGGAGCTCGCCTGACGCGATCTCCCCGATGACCATGGCCTGCCCGGGCTGTCCGACGTAGAACGTCACGTGGTGTCCCTCGCCGACTTCGAAGGAATCCGATTTTTGCTCGACGCCGACGGCGGCGGCGAGGACTTGAATCAAGACGTCGCGGGTCATCGCCGGCATCGTCGGCGCGTCGTCGGGCGACGTCAAGGGTTCCCCGGGCTCCGGTTCTCACCCTGGGCCTCGGTAGCCCTCGCCTTGGCCTGCCTGGGGCCATTGTCGGCGTGCGCTACGGGCCCCGTCGCTCGGGGCAACCGGGCTATGGACGAGGGGCGCTTCGAGGCCGCGGCCCGGGAATACCGCGAGGCGGCCGAAGCCGCCCCCGAGGACGTGGCTCTCTGGGTGCGCCTCGCCGATGCCGAGACCCACGCAGACCGACCGCAGCGGGCCCGGGAGGCCTGGGAGCGGGTTGCCCTGTTGCGCCCCGACGACCCTGTGCCGAGGATTCGGGTCGGCTTCACCTGGGAGCTAAACCGGCGCTACGACGAGGCGACCCTGGCCTACCGGCGGGCGGCGGAGGTCGCCCCGGACGATCCGCGGCCGTTTCGGGTGCTGGGGACCCGACTCCTCCGGTGGGGGGAGCCGGGGGCTGCGGTCGAACCCCTGTCTCGGGCGGTCGAATTGGCCCCCGGCCACGCCGAGACCTGGAACGCCCTGGGCCTCGCGCGCCACGGGGCCGGGGACGTTTCCGGGGCCGAGGTCACCTTTCGGGACGGCCTATCGCAGCACCCCGAGCACCGAGACCTCTACCTCGGCCTCGCGGCGCTCCTGATCAACGAGGGGCGCCACGGGGAGGCTCTGGCGCTCTACGATCGAGTAGTCGCTCGCTGGGACGAATTTGCGCCCGCCCACGTCGGCCGGGGGATCCTCCTGCATGAACTCGGCCGCCCCGAGGAGGCCGAAGCCGCTTTCGGTCGAGCCGTAGAGGTCGCCCGCGATCCCCGCCGCTATGCGGGGCGGTTGGCAGATTATCGAGCGCTCCGGGCATCGTCGCGTTGACCGGGGGTAGGGGCATTCACTATCCTTCAAGGGTGATCTCCCGCGCTCTTTCGGGCTCCCTCCTCGTACTAGCCGTATCTCTCGTCTCTTTGGTCGCCGCCAGCGCCGAGGCCCAGAGGCCCGGCACTCTGATCATCGAGGGCGACCACGCCGGCGCAGAGGTGTACATCGACGCCGAGTTGGTCGGCAGCATGCCCCTCGAGCCGTTGTCCCTCGACCCCGGGAACCACACCATCCGAGTCGTGCGCCCGGGGCACACGGAATTCACCGACGTCTTCCGAATTCGCCCAGACCGCGAGACGGCCCTCGTGGTCGACATGATGGCCATCTCGATGGGCATGACGATCACGACCGAGCCCGCCGGGGCGCAAGTCTTCATCGACGGCGACTTCGCGGGCGAGACCCCCCTCGAACTCGACCTCGACGAGGGCACGCACTCGCTGCGGCTCAAGTTGTTCGGCTTTCACGACGCGGTCCGTGAGGTGGAAGCCGTCGCCGGTCAGGACGACACGGTCGACGTCGCCCTCGAAGCGCTGCCCGCGGAAGAGCTCGAGGAGCTGACGGCCCCGCCACCCCTCGCGTGGTACGAGAAGCCCCTCCTCTGGGTTGCCATCGGCGGCGGCGTCGTGCTGGCGGTCCTCACCGCAGTCATCATCGTGGTCGTGACCGCAGAACGGTCCAATACCCCCCAGGCGGATGAGTTCTGCTTGGGCATGCCGGGTATTGGCGAGTGCGACGCCCGGCGGATAATCGAATAGCGTACCCGGGACCGAGCGCCTGAGGCGGCCCTCCGTCGCCGCCCACCGGGGCTTGTGGGCGAGCCCCCATCGCGCGTAGAACCGGCTCATGACGAGCGAAGCAACGGGCGTGCGTAGCACTCGACGAGGCGCGGTGGCCATCTGGACCATCGACCGGCCGGAGCGTATGAACGCCCTGTCCCGGGCTGTGGTTCGCGAGATTGGTCGCCTGGCCCGAGAGGCCCACGACGACCCGACTCTCCGGGCCGTGATCCTCACGGGGGCCGGGGACCGCGCTTTCTGCGCCGGGGCCGACCTCAAAGAACGCAAGTCCATGGACGAAGAGGACGTGCGCGACTTCCTTTCTCTGTACCGTGTGTCTTTCGGCCATCTGGACCGGCTCAACAAGCCCACCATCGCCGCGATCAACGGCGTGGCCTATGGCGGCGGCCTCGAGCTGGCCCTGGCATGCGACCTGCGCGTCATGGACCGCGGCGCGAAGGTCGGGCTCACCGAGACCTCCCTCGCCATCATCCCCGGAGCCGGCGGGACCCAGCGCCTCACCCACATCGTCGGCGTCGCCAAGGCCAAGGAGTTGATCCTCCTCGCCCGGCGCGTCGGCGCCGACGAGGCCCAGCGCCTCGGCATCGTCACGGCCATCACGGGTGACGGGGAGTCGGTCCTCGATGCGGCCTCGAAGATGAGCGAGACCTTCGAGGCGGGGGCGCCGATCGCGATGGCCGCGGCCCTCGACGCCATCGACGGGGCCGCCGATCTGCCCCTCGACGCAGGCCTCTTGCACGAGCGTCGGTGCTACGAGCGAACCTTGGCATCGAAGGACCGCCTCGAGGCCATCGCCGCTTTCAACGAGAAGCGCAAACCCGTCTACACGGGGAAGTAGACTGCAATGGATTTCGAACTCTCACCGGAGTTGGCCGAGCTGCGGGCAAAGGTCCGTGCTTTCGTCGATGAACGGGTGCTGCCGGCCGAGGCGACGATCATCGCCGAAGACCGGACCCACCGCTACGACACGCTCCGGGGGCTCCAGGACCAGGCCAAGGCGGAGGGGCTGTTCACGCCCCACCTGCCGACGGAACTCGGGGGTCGGGGCCTCGGGGCGATGGGCATGTGTGTGGCGTTTCGTGAAATGGGGCGGTCTCCAGTTGGAGCCCGCGTATTCAATTGCGACGCCCCCGACCAGGGCAACATGGACCTGCTCCTGACCACGGCGAGCGCGGCGGTGAAGGAGCGCTACCTCGCGCCCCTCTGCGCCGGCGAGATCACCAGCGCATTTTGCATGACCGAGCCGGCGCCGGGGGCCGGGGCGGACCCGTCGAACCTGAAGACCCGGGCAACCCGTGACGGTGACCACTGGGTCATCGATGGGCACAAATGGTTCGCGACCGGTGGTGACGAGGCCACGTTCCTGATCGTCATGGCCCGGACCAGCGACGACCCGAAGACCGGGGCGAGCATGTTCGTCGTGGACCGCAACGCTCCCGGGGTCGAGTTCCTTCGCGACGTGCCGACGATGACCGAAGAGCTACTCACCCATCGAGAGGCGGAGTTCGTCTTCGAGGGCGTGCGGGTTGGCCCCGAGGCCGTGCTCGGCGACATCGGGGAGGGCTTTCGCCTCGCGCAGAGGCGCTTGGTCCCGGCGCGACTGACCCACTGCATGCGCTGGCTCGGCCTCGCCGACCGGGTGATGGAGATGTGCCGGGAGCACCTGGGCAGGGGGGAGACCAAGGCGGCCCGCCCGTACTCCTCGATGGCGAAGGTGCACGTCGCCCAGACGCTCTGCCAAGTCCTCGATGACGCGATTCAACTGCACGGCGCCCTCGGCTACAGCACCGACAAGCCCTTCGCAGACTGGTACCGGGCCGGACGCGCGGCCCGGATCGCCGACGGCCCGGATGAGGTCCATTTCATGGTGATCGCTCGTGATTTTCTGCTCTCGCGCCTGACCTTGCTCGTCTGAACGCGCCGCCGAAGTCCCGGTTGGCGCTGGTTTCGACCAAGGTTGAATGCTGGCGCCGACCCTCTACACTCCGCGCCCATGCGTACCGTCCTGCTCTCTACTCTGGCCGTTTCCGTCGCCCTCGTGGCTCTGGGCGCGCCGACTGCTGCCGAAGCTCAGGCCACGCCTGATTGCTCGACACCGCGGCGTGCGGCCAATACCTGGCTCGACAACCTGCAGGAGGGGTCCTATCGGCCCCAGCGGGCGATCACCTGCTTCGACTGGGACGGGGCCGGGGTTCCCCGGGCGGACCGGGTGCATCGGGCGGAGCAGCTCCTCGAGGCCCTCGACATCTTGGGCATGCTCGTCCCCGTCGACGCGATCTCCGACGCCGCGGACGCGGACGGAGAGCATCGGGTGCCGCTCTTCAATCAGGCCATGCCGGAGCTCTTCTTCGTGCAGACGGATGACGGATGGGTGATCAGCGCCTCTTCGATTCAGTTCATCGACGAACTGCACGGAGACGTGGTGTCCGTCGACGTCGAGACGTATGTGCGCTCTCTTCCCGCATGGCTCAGGGCGACCCCGCTCTTCGGTATCGCGTGGTGGCAGATCTTCGGCGCCCTCATCGCGCTGATGCTCGCCGTCGTCGTGCGACAGATCGTCTCGTGGGGCGTGTCGAGCTATGGAGCGAAGCTCGTCGAACGGGCAGGCCTCAAGACGAGCGCCGAGCTCGTCGGTCGGGCAGCACAGCCCATCGGGACCATCGCGATGGCGGGGCTCCTCTATTGGACATTGCCGCTCATGCGCGACCACCTGGTTCCGCTGGTCCGGCGCACGACCAAGGTGATGGTCGTCGGGATCGGCATCATCTTCGTCCTCCAGAACATGGACGTCGACGTGACCAGTCTGCTCGCCATGGGCACAGTGGGGACCCTCGCGATCTCCTTCGCCGCCAAGGATATGGTGTCCAATTTCTTCGGCTCGGGGAGCATTGTCACCGACCAGCCGTTTCACGTCGGTGACTGGGTGGTGATCGGATCCGTCGAGGGCGTTGTCGAAGAGGTCGGCATGCGCTCGACTCGGGTGCGTACCTTTTATAACTCCCTCATCACCTTGCCGAACTCGACCATCACGGTCACCGCGGTCGACAACTACGGGGTGCGCAAGTACCGCCGCTGCTCGGTCGTCCTTAACCTCACCTACGATACGACGCCCGAACAGATGCAGGCTTTCTGCGACGGGGTCCGCGCCGTCCTCAAGGCGAACCCTACGGTGCGTAAGGACATGTACGAGGTTCACTTCACCGCTTTTGGAGCGGCGTCCCTCGACGTGATGGTCTACTTCTTCTTCGAGGTGGCGACCTGGAGCGACGAGCTCCGCGAGCGCCACAACGTCTACCTCGAGTTTCTTCGCCTCGCGAAGGAGCTCGGCGTCGAGTTCGCGTTCCCCACGCAGACTCTGCACCTGGGCTCCGTGGCTGCCCCCACCTCGGCGGAGGCGCCGGGGGTTCCGACCGAAGAACAGCTCGAGGCGAAGGTCCTCGCCTTCTCCCCCGGGGGCAAGCTCTCCCGGCCCGCCGGGCCGCGCATCACCCACGGCTTCTTCGCGGGGCAGACCCCCAAGGGGTCGGACGCGGCTGACGCTGGCGAAGGCTGAGGTCCTCGCCCCCGCAGTGGGCGGCGCCCCCTGGCGGCGGGATATCGCTGCGCTATGTTCTCGCCGTGTGGACGCGCCTCCGAAAGAGCAAGGCCGCTGGAATCGCCTCTCAGGTCGCCCTCGTGGTGGTAGCGGTCGTGGCGATACGGGCCTACCAGACCCGTAACGCGGTCCAGGGCCCGGCGCCGAGCCTCGCCGCCCAGAGCATCGCCGGGGAGGCCGTCGAGCTGGCGGCCATGCGCGGCGAGCCGGTCGTCGTGCACTTCTTCGCGACCTGGTGCGGGGTCTGCAAGGCCGAAGAGCACAACATCAAAGCGGTCGCCGAAGATCATCAAATGATCGCCGTGGCGTCTCAATCCGGCGGGGTGCCGGCTGTGGCCGCCTACGCCCGAGACAGCGAGCTCACGATGCCCATCGTGAACGACGCCAACGGGAATATCGCCGGAGCCTGGGGAGTTTCGGCATTTCCGACGACATTTGTCGTCGATCCCGATGGTCAGATCACCTCCGTCGAGGTGGGCTATACCTCGGAGCTGGGGCTCCGGGGCCGCCTGCTCCTCGCGGGGCTTTGATCGCCCGTGTATTGACCCCCGCCCCGCCGCTGGTAGCCTCCCGCCCAAATGCCGACCAAGACGCCGACCAAGCTCACCTCCGTCCTCGTCGTGGCATCGGCCCTCGTTCTGACGGGCTGCCCGTTCTTCACCTCGGAAGCCGACTCGGACCGCGGCATCGACCGGGCCGCGGGGACCACGATTCGGGTGGAACGCCCGAGCGCGCCTGCCCCGGCTCCGCCCCCGACTCCGGCCCCGTCCCCGCGAGCCGTACCGACCCCGGCTCCGACCCCGACTGCAGCCGCGGGCGATGAGATCTCCGTGCGTCACATCCTGGTCCAGTACCGCGGGGCCACACGGGCTGCTCCGGACAATGAGCGCGCCAAAGAAGACGCCCACGTCCGGGCCCAGGAGGCCCTCGGCAAGGCCCGGAGCGGTGAAGACTTTGCCGCCCTCGCGGGCGAGTACAGCGATGGGCCCACCCGCACCCGCGGCGGGGACCTGCGCAGCTTCGGCCGGGGTCGCATGCACCCGGCGTTCGAACAGGCGGCGTTCGCCCTCGAGGTCGACGAAGTCTCGGGAATCGTCGAGACCCCCTTCGGCTACCACGTGATCTTGCGCTACCAGTGACCGACCCGTTGCAGCGCCCCTCGAGGGAAGGCCGTGAGGTTGGGTCGAGAGACCGGCGGTGGGCGCTCTTTGTCTGCCTCGTCCCTCTGGCGGTGCTCTTCGACCAGGTCACGAAGTACCTCGCCGACCAGCACCTCGCGGGGCGCATGGGCGGCGTCCGGGAGGTCGTCGAGGGCTTCTTCATGCTGCGGTATTCGACGAACCGGGGTGCGTTCTTCAGCATCGGCGAGGGGCTCCCGGATGGGGTCCGGGTGGCGTTCTTCACGACCGCCGCCCTCGCGGCCCTCGGGGCCATCGTTTGGGTCTACCGCGGCGCTCCGGCCGAGCGGGGGGGGCTTCGTGCGGGCCTCCTCCTCCTCGCTGCCGGCGCCATCGGGAACCTCATCGACCGCGTTCAGTACGGAGAGGTCATCGATTTTCTCCACCTGCACTATCAAGACGTCTATCACTGGGCGACTTTCAACGTCGCCGACATCTACATCACCATCGGCCTCGTGTTTCTCATCTGGGATGCTTTTCGCGTCCCGGCACTGCGAGAACCTGCCGAGGTATCGGGGACGACGTGAGCAAGCAAAGGAAACGACCTCAGCCCCCACCTCCGGAGCCTCGGACCAAGAAGGCCATCGCCATCTGCGCCCTGGCGACGCTCGTTCTTTTGGCTGCCGACCTCGGCACCAAGGCCTGGGCCGAAGAGGCCCTCGCGGCCGAGCGCGTCGGTGAGCCGCCGCCGGTCTGTGAGCCCGACGAGTTTGGCCGGGTCGCGATGCAACGCGCGCGCACCGAGTC
>JAFDCW010000392.1 GCA_019312705.1 Deltaproteobacteria bacterium | reverse complement strand
CGGGCAAGATGTTCCTCCCCCAGGTGGTCAAGAGCGCTCGGGTGATGAAGAAGGCCGCCGCCTATCTCAACCCCTTCATGGAAGAAGAGCAGGCCGGGGATGGCCCATCGGCCCAAGGCAAGGTGCTGCTCGCGACGGTGAAGGGCGACGTGCACGACATCGGCAAAAACATCGTCGGCGTGGTGCTCCAGTGCAACAACTACGAGGTCCTCGACCTCGGGGTCATGGTTTCGGCCCAGACGATTCTCCGGACCGCCTCGGAAGAGGCCGTCGACATCGTCGGCCTCTCGGGCCTGATCACGCCGTCCCTAGACGAAATGGTGCACGTCGCCAAGGAGATGAAGCGCGAGGGCTTCGAGGTCCCCCTGCTCATCGGCGGCGCAACGACGAGCCGGCAGCATACGGCGGTCAAAATCGCCCCCAAGTATGACGAGCCCATCATGCACGTGCTCGACGCGTCGCGGGCCGTCAACGTCGTCTCGGACCTGCTCGGCAAGAAGAAGGCCGCCGTCGACGAAGTCAACCGCAAGGACCAGGCGCGCCTGGTGCGGCTCTTCGAGGCCAAGCGTGACAAGCCCGTCCTGCCCATCGAGATGGCCCGGGAGAACGCGCCGCACTACAGCTTCTCCGAGGCCGAAATCGCGGTTCCTTCCTTCACCGGGCGCCGCATCGTCAGCGACGTGACCCTCCGGGAGATCGCCGGCTACATCGACTGGACCTTCCTCTTCCACGCCTGGGAGCTGCGGGGGAAGTTCCCCGAGATCCTCTCCCACCCCGAACGCGGCGAGGCGGCAAAGGAGCTCTACGACAACGCTCAAGAGCTCCTCGAGCAGATCCTCGATGACGGCTCCCTCGAGCCGCGGGGCGTCTATGGGTTCTGGAAGGCCGCGAGCGAAGGCGACGATATCGTCCTCTTCGACGGCGAAACTGAAACCGCCCGTTTTCCGATGCTGCGCCAGCAGGCGGCCAAGGCTGAGGATACTCCGTACCTGAGCCTCGCCGATTTCGTCGCTCCTGAGGGGTCAGCCGTGACCGACTACGTCGGCGCCTTCGCCGTGAGCACCGGCCACGGGGTAGCCGAGCTGGTCGCCCACTTCGAGTTGGACCACGACGATTATCACGCGATCTTGGTCAAGGCTCTCGCCGACCGCCTCGCCGAGGCCTTCGCCGAGCTCCTTCATCAAAAGGCCCGTCGGGATTGGGGCTTCGGGGCCGCCGAGGACCTCTCTTCGGATGAGCTGATCGGCGAGAAGTACAGGGGAATACGCCCCGCCCTCGGCTATCCGGCGTGTCCGGACCACAGCCCGAAGGTCACCCTCTTTTCTCTCCTCGACGCCGAAGAGCGCGGGATTGAGCTCACCGAGAGCTTCGCCATGACGCCCGCCGCGAGCGTCAGCGGCCTCTACTTTGCCCACCCCGAGAGCCGCTACTTCACGGTGGGGCGCCTTGGCCGCGATCAGGTCGAGGACTACGCCCGGCGGGCGGGGGTCGAGGTCGCGGTCGCTGAGCGCCACCTCGCACCCAACCTCTCCTACGAGCCGTGACCGTCCGGCTGTGCGACGGAGCACACAGTCACCACTGAACCCTTCGTGAGCCGGCGCGGGTGATCTACCCTCGGTGCCATGGTCGCAGACCGAGGCCGAAGGATCGGCGGTAAGTATCAGCTAATCGAACCCCTCGGCGAGGGCGGCATGGCGACGGTGTGGAAGGGCCTCACCCTCGGGGCCGAGGGCTTCACGCGGCGAGTCGCCATCAAGCGAGTCCTGCCGGAGCTCGCCCACGACAAGAGGTTCACCGCCATGTTCGTCGAGGAAGCGCGCGTCGTTTCTGAGCTGGCGCACCCCAACATCGTCCAGGTGCACGACTTCGATCACGACGACGAGGGCAACTACTTCATCGTGATGGAGTGGGTGGACGGCCTCGATCTGCACCAGTGGATGAACGCCTACAAGACGGCGGGCGAGCGCACGCCCTGGCACTACGTAGCGGCCATCGGCATCGAGGTGCTGAGGGCCCTGAGCGCAGCCCACGAGCGCATCGACTCCCTGGGCCGACCTTCGCCGGTGATCCATCGCGACGTCACGCCGAACAACATCCTCGTCGGCCGGAACGGAATCGTGAAGCTCGCGGACTTCGGCCTCGCCCGGGCTACCGACCGCGCGTCGATGACCAAGCCCGGGACGGTCAAGGGCAAGCTCGCGTACATGGCTCCGGAGGTCCTCACCGGACAGCCCGCGAGCGAGAAGAGCGACATCTTCTGCCTGGGCATCGTGCTTTGGGAGGCCCTCGCCAACGAGCGGCTCTACGAGGGCAAGACGGACCTCGAGGTCATCATGAAGGCGCGGGAAGCCCGGGTGCCGTCCTTGACGACTGTTCGCGACGACGTGCCGGCGCTGCTCGATGAAGTCGTCCTGGGGGCCCTCACCAAAGATCCGGACCATCGCTTCCAGTCGGCCCGGGAGCTGATGCGGGCCCTGGCGTCCATCCTGAAGGCCCAGTCCGAGCCTACGGACTCGGCCCCCCTGGCCCAGAGCGTCCAGAAAGCCCTGAAGATCCGCGGGGCTTGAGACCAGCCCCGGCGTGGCCCCTCGGCGCTGCTAAACTGCCTTCGTGGGCCCGGCAACCGTATCGGAAGAGAGGAAACAACTCGGGGCGCTGCTCCGCGGCGTCGTGAAGGTGCTCGTCGTATCCGACCCCCCGGACTACGACCAGCCATGGCAGACCCAGGGCGCGGAATCGAGTACCGGCTCGGGGGTCATCGTCGAGACCGCCCTGGGCCTGCGTATCCTCACCAACGCCCACTGCGTGCAGGATCACGTCTACGTCGAAGTTCGCCGCTACGGTCGGTCGAAGAAGCACGTCGCGGTGGTAGAGGCCATCGGCCACGAATGCGACCTCGCCTTGCTCTCGGTGGATGACGAGGTCTTCTTTCAGGGGGTAACGCCGATGTCTGTCGGGCCCGTCCCGGAGCTCGGCGACACCGTCAGCGTGTGCGGCTTTCCGGTGGGCGGGGAGCGTGTATCCATCACCCGCGGAATCGTGTCCCGCATCGACCTCGTCCGCTACGAGCAGTCCCAGCGCATGCTCCTGGCGCTGCAGATCGACGCGGCCATCAATTCGGGCAACAGCGGCGGGCCAGTGGTTCGGGGCAATCAGCTGGTGGGTATCGCCTTTCAAGCTCTCGAAGACGCCGAGCAGGTGGGCTACGTAATTGCGGGGCCCGTTGTGACCCACTTCCTCGAAGACGTCGCGCGGGATGCACGCACGGGGTTTCCGGCCCTCGGGGCGTACGCTCAGCCCCTCGAGTCTCGCAGCCACCGCGCCCACCTCGGGCTCCCCCTGGAGCGTACCGGTGGGGTCTTGATTCGTCGCGTCGACTGGGGCGGTGCGGCGTGGGGCGTGCTCGAAGAAGGGGACGTGTTGCTCGCAGTCGACGGTGTCCCTATCCAAGCCGACGGGACCGTGCCTCTCCGGGAAGGGGAGCTCGTCGACTTCTCTCATCTCTTCTCACGGCGCTTCGTCGGCGAAGCCGCCAACGCGACCATCTTCCGCCAGGGCAGCATCATCGACTGCGTGCTTCCCCTCCGCCCGCCTCGCCCCCTCGTGCCCGAGGAGCGCTACGACGTGCGGCCGACCTACTACATCTTCGGTGGCCTGCTCTTCGTGCCGCTGTCGAAGAACTACCTGAAAACCTACGGCGATCCCTGGTGGCAGACCGCCCCCCGGGATCTTCTGCAGCTCTACGAAGATGGCAGTCTGAGCGCCGACTACCGTGAGCCGGTGGTGCTCCAGAAGGTGCTCGCGGACCAGGTCAATCAGGGCTACCACGACCTCGAGAGCCTGCTCGTCGAGTCGGTAAACGACCGACCGATCGGTGACCTCCGGGAGCTGATCGAGGTCGTCGAGAGCGCCGAAGGCCGCTTCCTCGACGTGCTCGCCCACGATGGTCGGCGGGTCGTCATCGACCGCGCCGAGGCGTCGCGCAGGCAACAGTTCATCTTCGACCTCTTCGGGGTGCCCGAAGACCGGTCGCCGGACTTGCTCCCGAGCGCTCGAGAGCCCGCCAATCCCGCTGACCCTCTGGAACTCGAAGAGGCGGCACAGGACCTCGGCGACTCGAACTCACCCGGCGCCCGTATCAGCCAGCTCCCGACCTGAGCTTCAGCGACGTCGTCGCATCCCGCGACGCCGCATCCCCGGTCGCCGCCCCATGGTGACCACCGGACCCACGGTCGGGGTGGCCGGGCCTTCAGCCGCGCCCTCCGCCGTCGCGGGGGCGGCGGTCGACGCGAGTTCCTCTTCGGACATCGGCCATACTTCGTATTCTCCGTCGACGTTGCCGGGGTGTTCGATTCTCCACACCGCGGCCCCGTCCCTCCGGACCTCGACCTGATAGTTCTCTTCCGCGACGGGGATCCAGGTGCCGTTGGCTCCAACGCCGACGCCCGCGATGCTTGCGACGGCCCCTTCGGGGATGCTGTGCAGCCTCACGAGGACACCGCTCTGATCCTCGCTGGAAGGGCCTCCGGACAGGAGCCCTTCGGGCATGCTTTCGGTTTGCGGAGCCCACGGCGTTGCGACCGGTTCGGCAGGCTCGCCGCCGAGGATGGCGCCCGATAGACCCTCCTGGACGAAGGGGCTCGCCGGAACCACCAGGGCGGCGGCGACGCCGACGGCCACCGCGAGCAACAGCCCAAGGGGCACGAGGAAGCGTCCGCCGCCCCGTACCGGCGGGGGGCTCGCCTTCGATTCCGGCGTGCCCAGGGGATCCCTCACGTGGACCGAAGCGAGTTCCTCCAGCGAGAGCTGCTCCGTTCGGTCATTGGGCGGGCCCCCGGGCCCGGACAGCAGGCGCGCGGCTGGGCTCGGCTGCGACGTGTTCATGCCGCCTATCCCGGGGAACTCGGAGACTCGAGAGACCCCGACTTCCCGGCCCCCGAAACCAAACTCCACGCACGCCTCGGCGAGGGCCCAGCGCATCT
Organism: Deltaproteobacteria bacterium; assembly: GCA_019312705.1. Next base: position 262 of record JAFDCW010000392.1, on the reverse strand, counting down.
CCCGGGCATCCTGAAAGCGCTCATCGCGGTCCTTCGCCATGGCGCGTTCGACCCACGCGTAGATGCCTTCGGGGAGGTCATCGCGGAGGTTGCGCAGGGGGGGCGGCGTGTCCCGGGTCACCATCACGATCAGGTCACCGGGGTTCTCCGAATCAAATGGCAGCTGACCCGCAAGGAGCTCGTAGAGCATGACGCCCATGCTGTAGAGATCGGTCCGCAGGTCGATGTCCCGGAGGCCCCGAGCCTGTTCCGGTGACATATA
>JAFDCW010001093.1 GCA_019312705.1 Deltaproteobacteria bacterium | reverse complement strand
GGAATTCACCTGAAAGGCCCGGTGTTCATGGGGTTGCAAAACCCATCCACGAACAACGGGAGCTCCTTTCAGGTGAAGAGAACCATACGACGCAAGATGAAGCGTGGCGAGCGGGCAATCGCTCGTCGATTGGACAAGGCAAAAGGCGGTCAGGAGCCGCGCGGCGGCGGTCCCGAGTTCAGCGGTCGCGGCCGCCGGTACGAGTTCGCGGGACGCACGCGGGCGATCCCCTACGGGGGCATCCCGGTGATCCACGAGCTGCTTCAGAAGCTCGGGTTCGTCGACCTCCTCGACGAGCAATTGCAGCTCCTCAAGATGAATCGCCCCTACTTCGATTCCGACCACATCCTGAACATTGCCTTCAACGTTCTGTGCGGAGGCCGGTCCCTCGAAGACATCGAAGTGCGACGCAACGACGCCGCCTATCTCGACGCCCTCGGGGCACGCACCATCCCCGACCCGACGACGGCCGGTGACTACGCTCGGCGCTTCAGCGCCGAGGACCTGCTGGTGCTGCAAATGATCATCAACGACACGCGCGTCGAGGTCTGGAAGAAACAGCCCGAGTCGTTCCGCAAGGAGACCGCGCGCATCGATGCGGACGGCACTCTCGTCAACACGACAGGCGCCTGCAAGGAGGGCATGGACGTCAGCCATAAGGGAGACTGGGGATTCCATCCTCTCCTGGTTTCGTTTGCGAACACCGGCGAACCGCTCTGGATTCTCAACCGCTCCGGAAACCGCGCGTCGCATGAAGGAGCGGCTCCGCTATTCAATCAGTCCATCGAGCTCATGCGTCGAGCTGGCTTTGACGACATCCTTCTTCGAGGCGACACCGCCTTCGCCCTCGCGAGCCATTTCGACGAATGGGAAGAAGACGGCGTGCGTTTCGTCTTCGGTTACCGCGCCTTCAAGAACCTGTTGGGTCGCGCTGAAAGCGCCGACGAGTCTGAGTATCAAAGGCTCATTCGACGTGCCGAAGAAGCCCACGACAAGAAACGCCGAGCGAAGCCTCCTCGCGTCAAGGAACGCATCATCCGTGAGCGCGGATTCAGAAACCTCACCCTCCAACACGAAGACCTCTTCGACTTCGAGTACCAACCAAACCCGTGCGACAAGGCCTACCGCATGGTGGCCCTGCGCAAGACAATCCTGGTCGAGAAGGGGCAGCTCTGTCTCGGCACCGAGATTCGCTATCACTTCTACGTCACGAACGACCGAACTCTGTCGCTGCGGGAGGTGGTCCGGGAGGCCAACAACCGCTGCAATCAAGAGCGGCTCATCGGCCAGCTCAAGCACGGCGTGCGTGCTTTGCATGCGCCGCTCAACAACCTCATCGCCAACAACGCCTACATGGTCATGGCCGCACTCGCGTGGTCGATCAAAGCGTGGTTTGCGCTGTCGCTTCCCATCTCACCGAGAACGCGGAAGAAGGACCGCGCGCTGCGCGACAAGGTCCTCCACATGGAATTCGCGACCTTCGTCCAGCACTTCATCCTGCTGCCCGCGCAGGTCCTGAGGTCGCCTGAGGTCGGGTCGAAAGCTCATCATCCGCTTCCTCGCTTGGCGGCCGAGCCTCAATACCGTCTTCCGCCTCGTCGACTCTCTCGACGGAAGCTAGGCCCGGGGCCTGCCCGACGCACTCAGGCCCGGGGCAGGTCGGCTCTTCATCCGTCAACCGCCGTCACCACGAAACGAGACCCTCACGCCGCTCCGACAGACCCACGCCCCGACGGGCTTCGCCCGACGGAGGCCTGCGCCCGCAGCCGCTCGGGCTCGGTCATGCCCGCGATCGCGTCGCCCGGCCCATCGCGCATCGCTTGTTTGAGGACTAGCTCACCGCCGACGCCGGGCGCGCCGCAACGCCAGGGCTAGACCGAGGGCCGCACCGAAGCCGATTTCGAAAGGTGTGCTAGGGCGTCGTGGGGCCACCCGGCAGCTGCAGCCGCCACCGCCGAGCTCGCCCGTCGGACCGCCGTCGGGCCCCGCGTCGCCTCCGTCCACGCCCGCATCGGGCGTCGGGGGGGCGGGGCACTCGATGGGTTCGGCCAGGGGCGTTGCGACGCCGCCATTGGAGAGCGCCGCCTCGTAGTTCCCGGTGTTGTGATTGTCGTGTCGGTACTCGGGCCACGGCTGGGGTGAGTCGACCGACGCGTCCGTATTCCACGCAAAGAGGTAGCCCGCCCGGGTCGTGACGACGATCTCGAGCAGACCGTCACCGTCGAGGTCGCCCGCGGCGACGGCCGAGGTGATCCAGCCGCCGGTGAACTTCGGAAACCCTGCTGCTTCCTCGCCGCAGGCATTCCACGCCCGCACGAAGGAGCCGCCGGACCCCACCACGACCTCCGGGTAGGGGTCTGCGTCGACGTTGACGACGCTCGGGTTCACGAAGAAGAGATAGTCGTCGATCTCCCGGGGGAAGCCCGGGATCATGGTCCCTGTCTGCGTTTCCCAGGCGCCCACCTGGTGGGCGAAGGGGAGGTTCTGGTGACCACCAGCGAGGTTGAGCGCGAGGCTGAGGCCGGCTCCGCCGGTGACCAACTCCGGGCGGCCATCTTGGTCGATGTCGCCGAACGATGCGGCCGCGAAGGTGTTCAAGAGCGGCAGGTCGGTCGCACCGGCGACGTCGCTCAAATGCCCTCGGGAGCTCGAGTTGAGGATCAACAGCGGCACTCCGTCGAAGCCGCTCTCACGCTCGGGCTGGATGCCATCCCAGATGTACATGTTCCCGGCCTGGCCGGCCGCGGCGAGGTCGGCCTTGCCGTCCCCGTTGATGTCGGCCATCGCCACCGGTGAGGTGATGCCCTCGCCGACGAAGGGATAGAAGGGCGCGCTGGCGACGCTGATCGGCCAGTTGTCGTGGTACGGGCCGCCGGGGTGCAGGTTGCCGTCGCCGTGAATCAGGTGGACCGCGCCGCTGCTCATGTCGTCGCCCAGTTCGTTCGAGC
>JAFDCW010000391.1 GCA_019312705.1 Deltaproteobacteria bacterium | reverse complement strand
GCTCCGAAGGCAGCTTCACGTCGATGTTTGCGTCCGGGAGGTGGGCGAAGGAACGCCCGGGCACTGTGCCGTCGTCGGTGGAACCGAAGCCGATGGTCTTGCCGTCGCGGCCGCGGGGGAAGATCCAGCTGAAGCGGTAGAGAGCGCCCTCATCCAAGGTCGAGTAGTGCTCGAGGGCGCGCATCAGCGACTTGACGAAGGTCGTCTTTGCGCTGCCGTTCGGACCGTGGAGCAGCACCAAGCGGTTCGCCCTGCCCTCCTGAACGAAGTTCGACAGCACCGCATAGAAGGCCTCCTGGAGCACCTCCTGGCCGACCAGCTTCTCGGAACGGGCCTCCTCGAAGGACTCCCGGAAGGGCTGGTCGAAGAGACGAAAACGCCGAGCCGGGCCCCACGGCCGGTCGACCTCGTACTCACCGTAGTGGTCGAAGGCTCCACGCAGGTAGCGGGCGGCATCACGGGTATGGCGGCCCGGGTGCTCGAGGGCCATGGCGAGGTACTCCTCGAAGCCGAGCACACGCTTCTGCGCCTCGAAGCGTCCCTTGACGGCGTCGGCGATCTGGCCGAGATCTTCTTTGACCCCCACGGCGCGTTACTCGACCGCGAGGACGACCGCGAGGGTGCGGTTTTCCGGAATGCAGTTGGACGCCGTGCAAACGGCGAAGGACACGTCGCAGACCACGCGGTGCTCGCCGGCGGCGGACGCGGTGAAGGGCACGTCGAAGCGCGCGAGGGCCTCGCCGAACTCGGCGGCGTCCCCCGCTTCGAGCTCGGACTTCGGGAAGGCAACGCCGTCGACGGTATGCACCGTGATGGTCGTCGGGAACTCTTCGTTCATGTGGTACTCGCCCTTCGGCGTGATGCGGATGTCGAACTGAGCGAGCTCTCCGTTCGCGTAGGTGTCCGAGGCGGTGGCCCGCAGCTCGAAGGTCGGGTCGTCGACGACGGGGCCGGCCTCGGGGTCACCCGCCGCCGGGGCCTCGGGGGGGGCCTCGGCCCCGGCGCCGGGGTCCGCTGCTTCGACATTCCCAGCGCTCTCGGCGCTTGCTTGGGGGTCCGCCTCGCTAGGGGCTTCGTCGTCACACGCTCCGAGGGCGAAGGCGAGGGTTGCGATGGTCACGAGTCGAAAGGTCGTCATGGTGGTCCTCTGAGAGTCCGCGGGCTGGCTTGGGGCTATCGTGGGGCTGTCTTGGGGGAGGTGCAGTCTCGGGAGCAGTGGTCATTGTCGTTATCGCAGGCGGCGGCCGTGGCGAAAAGCCCCGAGCCGAGTATGTTCTCCTCCGTGCCGTGTTTCGGCAAAGGTCGTTTCTTTTTGATCGCGGCGGCCGCGTACGCCTTGGGATCCGGGACCGCCGGGTGCGGCGCCCCGCCGCCATGCTCGTCGAGCTCCCTCTGCCCCGAGGGCACCGTTTGCGGCGCGACGGGGGCCTGCATCCCCCTCGATCCGGCGGCCGGGCGCTTTGCCCGAGCGGTCTGGGTCGCGGCCCAGGACTGGGGCGGTATGGGCGCCGCAGGTACCTCGGGCGATACCGACCTGCTGCCCATCGGGGGCGACGACGGTCAGATCGCATACCTGACGTTCGGACCCATCCCCGATGCCGGCCGGATCCAAAAGGCGGTCCTCGTGCTCTGGCCCCACGTCACCTGGGACCCCCCAGCGGTCCCGGCGCACCTCGCCGCTTACCGCACCCAAAGCTTCGAGGGCCCCACCCTGGTCCGGCGAAATGCCCCCCGGCGGAGCCGCCTCCCAGTGAGCGAGGCCGGAATCGCCCCGGGGGCCACGCGATTGCTGCGCTTCGACATCACCGAACCGGTGAACGAGGCCCAAAGCAAGGGCTCAACCGAGATCTCTGTGGCGATCGTCTCGCGGAGCGACGAGGGGGCACCCCTTCGCTTTGCGTCTCCCCGATCCCTCGCCTCCGAGCGGCGCCCCCGCCTCGAGCTCACCGTCCGGTGATACTCGGTTGAATTGAGGGGCCCAATTGGCCCACTCTGGCCGTGCCTCATGCGTCGAACGAAGCGGCTCGGGCGGTACCAGCTCACGGAACGTATCGCCTACGGGGGAATGGCGGAGATCTTCCGGGCGTTCACCTTTGACGACGACGACTTTCGCCGCGACGTCGCCATCAAGAAGCTTCTGCCCCACTACGTCGAGGACAAGAATTTCATCGATATGCTGACTGACGAGTTCAAACTCGTCAGTCATCTCCGGCACCCGAACATCGCCGAGGTCTACGAACTCACCGAGCTCGAAGACACCCTGCTCATCGCCATGGAGTTCGTCGACGGCAAGGACCTCCGGTCCGCCGTCGAGAAGGCCCGGCAGCGCGGCGACAGTCTGCAGTTCGACGACATCGCCTACATCCTGGCCCGAGCCCTGGACGGCATGCACCACGCTCACATCGCCCGAGACGAGCACGGCGAACCCTTGCGCATCGTGCACCGGGACTTCAGCCCATCAAATATCCTCGTCGCGTACGACGGCACGGTGAAGATCTGCGATTTCGGGATCGCCAAAGCAACGCACAACCGGGTCCAGACCAAGACCGGCATCATCAAGGGCAAGGTGAAGTACATGTCGCCGGAGCAGGCCTTCGGCCGCAAGCTCGACTGGCGTAGCGACATCTTCAGCGCCGGGAGCGTGCTCTACGAGCTGGCCGCGGGGGCGGCCCCATTCTCTGCCCCCAACGAAATCGACCTCATCTTCGCCGTCCGGGACGCTGATCCCAAACCCGCGGGGCAGGTAAACCCCCACATCCCCGAAGAGCTCCAGCGCATCATCGAAAAGTCGATGACCCGCTCGCGCTCAGGTCGATACCAGACGTCGATGGAGTTCCGCGATGCGCTGCTCGGCTTCCTGCGTCGATACAACCCGAAGTACCGCCGGACGAAGCTCGCCCGCTTCTTGAAGCGGCTCTGGTCCGAAGAGATCGAAAAGGAGCTGCGGGCGATGGAGGAGTTCGTGGTCGACGCCTCCCCAGTCGAGAACCTCGGAAAGAACCTGATCGCCGACTCCCTCGGTCCCGACGCGGCGTTCTCGAAGTTCAGTCCCAACCCTACCAGCACCATCGATCCCCTCTCCCTATCCGGGCCCGACGGTCAAGGTGCAGGGGGCGGGCCCAGAAACCTCGCCGACGACAAGACCCTCGACGACCCGGTGCACGATGCCAAGACCGAGATGATCGGCACCCCCCCCCATCGGGCGACGGCGCCGGTCCGAAAGCCGAGGAAGCCCCGAGGGGGCCGCACCCTGAATCCGATCCATACGGACAAGACCGCGTTGACCGACGCGAGCCGTGCCGACGGGTTCGACGACCTACCGGGCGATAAGACGACGGTCGAGTCGACTCCGGACGGTCACTCGACCGACGACTGACGCTCCGGGAGGCACTGCTCAATCTACTCGGCTTCGTGGATGACCGTGGTCGTTCGTCCGCGCTCGCGTCGCACGTCGCGACGGCTCTCGGCGAGGTACTCGACCCGACTCACCACCGGTGTCGTCGCCGGCGACAGGTGCCAGCGAGGGACCACCTCGCCGGCATCGGTCTGATGCCACCGGACGAAGCCGACGAAGGGCTGGTCGAGGAGCTGGCGCTCGTTGCCGTCGACGGTGCCGAACCCTGCTTCGCCCTCCCTCACCTTGAGCTCGATCTCGCCCGAGAAGCCCTCGTCTCCTTCGCCGAGGATCACCCGGTCGACTTGGGCGATCAGGCGGTAGGTGCGCTGACGGTCGAGGTCGCTGTCGGTGCGGATGGTGCCGATGGTCAGGAGCAGGACGCCGTCGGACCAGGTGACTCGCCGGTCGAGGTCCCGGGACCAATCCTCGCGCCAGCGCCCCTCGAGGGCGTCCGGGTCGGCGACGAAGTCGACGCCATCCTCGAAGACTTCGGCGTGTTCACCGGTGAACGGCTGGATGGTACGGCCTTCGGTCCCCCCACCGCAGGCGGCGAGGGCCCCCAGGAGGAAGAGGGCAATGGACGAAGGGTGGCTCGGCAGGCGTCGCTTCATGGGGGCGGCGCATGCTAGCAGCCCGCCGGGGGCGCTGCGACCGAAGATCCGCGAGACCTCACGGACCCGCGGTGCCGCGTAGCCGCATCCACAGTTTCACCAGATCGGGGCTCAGGGGAGCCAGGATGTGCAAGGTCTCGTCGCGGATCGGATGCTGGACCGAAACCGAATGCGCGTGCAGCGCCTGGCGGTCGTGGCCGAGGCGGGCTTCGAGGTCCGGAGTCATGCCCGTATCGATGAAGTCGAGGAAGGGCTGTTCGCGCTCCGGCCCGTAGAGTTTGTCGCCGACGATCGGGTGGCCGATCTCCCGGAGATGCACCCGCAGTTGATGCTGCCGGCCGGTCTCCGGGTGCAAGGTGACGAGCGTGTGGGCGGGGCCGCGCTCCTCGACCACATAGGCCGTCCGGGAGTCATAGCCATCCTCCCGGACCTCCATGAGCACATGCAGCCCTTCCCTCACGTGCGCGAGGGGCACCTCGATACGTCCCTCGTCGTCATCCATCACCCCGCGGACGATCGCCTGGTAGGTCTTTTTCACCCGTCGGTCTTCGAAGGCGCGCTTGAGGCCGCGTTCCGCGTCGATGTGCTTGCCGCAAACCACAACTCCGCTGGTCTCGCGGTCGAGGCGATGGGCAATGTGCGGCGTCGGGTCGCCGTACTTCTCGCGCAGCAGGTAGGTCAGCGTGTGGCGGTGGTAGGTCGCGGTCGGGTGCATCGGCAGCCCCGACGGCTTGTCGACACCCAGGACGTCGTCGTCCTCGTAGACGACGCCGAAGTGCAAGGGCGTCTCAGGCTCCTCGAAGCGCGGGCGGACCAGAAGGACAACCTCCCCGTCCTTGACCCGCTCCGCCGGGCGACGTCGCCGGCCGTCCGCCATGAACGCGCAGGAACGCACGATCGCATTCGCCCGAGTACGGGAGAGACGCGGGATGCGGTTCTGGATGAAACGATCGAGGCGCTGTCCCGCAAGTTCCCGGGGCACCAGGAACGTGAGAACGACCCCCTCGGGATCACTGCCCGGGGGATGGTCGGCCACTCGATGATCGATCCGCAGCAACGAGGAGCCTAAGGCTCCCGCTACTGCGCCGAGGCCCTAGGCAGCGGTGACAGCCGGGGCGGCCTGCGGGGCCTGGGCAGGCTGGGCAGGCTGGGCAGGCTGGGCGGTCGTGTCGATTTTGACGACCTTGACGACCTTGCCGGACCGAATGCACCGCGTGCAGACCCGGATCCGCTTCGTCTG
>JAFDCW010000390.1 GCA_019312705.1 Deltaproteobacteria bacterium | reverse complement strand
GACCATCTGGTCGCGGGCATCCATCGACGAACCGCCGTGGCCACTCACCAGGAGGTCGATGATCTCGGCCTCGCTCTCCACTCCGGAGACCGTCGTGCTGAAGTTCATGCGCGGGTCCGAGAGCTGACCCGTGATGGTCACAGTGACCGTCTCGCGAGACTGAAGTGTGTGCACCGCCGTCAGGTCCAACGAAGGATCCACGCGAGACCCTCCTCCAAAAATGACCTCGCCCTGGTTCAAGTCGAAGGCCCGTCCCAGGAGATTGATGAACCCTCTCTTAACTTTGACTGGCCCCGTGATGCGGGCGCCGGACGCATCGCTGTCGATGCGCAGGTCCGCCGTGAGCTGAATCGAGAAGTCGTTCCGGCGAATCCAGAACGGAGTGGTCGCGTCGACGATGACCCGGGTGCTTACGATGGTGTCGTCGGAGTCGGCGTCGTCGGAGTTGTCGTCGTCGGAGTCGCTCGCCTCCGTAGCCGCTCCTTCTGCCGCGTCGGCGTAGAACCCCGGCTGGTTTTCGTAGATCACCTCCCGGTGTTGTTCGAGGCTCTGAACGGTGTGCCCCATCTCCTCGGGCATTTCGATCGAAAACCTATCGAAGGTGGTTCGGATTTCCCGCTCGTCGTCCCCGAGGTCGGCTTCGATCTCGAGTTGGGTATTGACGATCGCGAATACGACTCCGTCGGCGCGCAGGTTCCAGCGGTCGGCGACCACACCGGCTCGCAGTGAGCGTGGAGTAAGGCCCTCCATCGCGACCCGGCCATCGATCTCGAGGCTGCCTCCGCGGTCTCGGAGCCGAACCTCGCGCAGCTCGATGCCCTCGTCGGAGAAAGCGATGGCGCCGTTGAGGCCGTCGACGCGGACGACCGGATCCGTCACGATCAATGCGATGTCATCCAAGGTGATTTCTCCCGACGCCGAGAAATCGGTGTCGCGCGCTTCACTGGGGGCACCTTCGGGGCCGTGACTCTCAACCTGAACGACCACGTCTCCGTCGAGGGAGCCGGACACCTGGGCGAGGATCGGCACGGCCCCGAGCAGCACCCGGGCCGGTGCCCGGTCGAGATGCAGTTCGCCGCGAGCGGTCCCCTCGGCCACCGCCGGCGTGAGGCCGTGCTCACCGAAGGTAACCGGGGCGGTCGCCACGAGTTCGACGATGCTGCGCTCCTCGTATTGAACCACGACGTCGACGCTGGCGCCGGTCTCGTCGACGCCGCCGGCGAACCGCAACTCGACAGCGGGGCTGCCGCCGAGGGAGAGCTCTTCGATGGCGCCCTCGATGTCAATCTGCGGCGCGGCCGTCAGGAGGTCCTCAGTCTCCATGCGGAGCGTCGCGATGCCAGAGGCCCTGGCGCACACAATCGGCATGCGAGAGAGGTCGAGGTGGTCGATGTCAGCGGTGGCGCGCACGGCGGGTAGCTCGCTCGGGAAGCCGTCGACAATCCAATCGTCGACGGGGGTTGTGGCGTCTGCCCGCATGGCGCCCACGTGCGTTCCTCCGGCGTCGCCCCGAAGGTTGACGACCGTCTGACCCCCGGAGAGGGCGGCCTCGTACACGAGTTCCACCATCGGCCCGGACGCGCATCCCTCGTCGGACAGCGCCCGCGCGTAGCGTTTGATGCGACCATGGGCCCGGACGCTGGTGGCGCCATTCTGCCGGCGGATGTTCGCTTCGAGGGATGCGCGGGCGGGGATGTCGACGGTGAAGGGCGCCGGCAGTCGGTCGAGGCGGCGGGTCGGCACGCTGATGTCGAGGACAGCGTCGGCCTGGTAGATGTCGAAGGCTGCGCCCTGCGCGATCGCAGGCAGGTCCAAGGAGAGGGTTCCGTGGGCCGTCACCATAGGGCCTTCCGCATCGTCGACGCCCACCGTCGCCACGACCTCGGCGCCGTCGTAGCGGGCGCGGAGGTCCGCTTCCATCGGGGCAATGCCTTCGGCTGCGAAGTCGTCGAGGTCGACTACGGCGTCGATCTGCGGATCCTGTGGCGTACCCTGGGCCGTCGCCGTGATGTTCATCGTGCCGTCAAAGGGCGGCAGTTCTGGCGATGCGAGGGCCAAGAGGGTGGCCGGGACGTCGGCGAGGGTTGCGGCGATCTGGTAGTCGGCGCCCCGGAGGCGCTCTTCGATGCCGCGCGCTTCGCTGAGCGTTCCGGTGCCCTGGACGTCGATGCGGCCATAGCCGGCGGCGTCGGCGTGGATCGTGGCGCTCACCTCTCGGCGGGCGCTCGAGAGCGCGGCTACGACAGAGAATTCGGGCAGTTCGAAGGGACCCATCGCCAGGTCTCGGGCGTCTCCGCGCACCGTCAGTTCCGGGTTTTGCAGCGTGCCTCCGAAGGTGACCGCGCCGGTGGCGCTGCCGTTCGGTAGCGCGCGGCCGAGGGCCCGTCCCAGGCTGTGCAGGTCGATGGTGTGCACGTTTGCGCGCAGATCCGAAGGGCCCACCAGGGCGTATCGACCGGAGCCCTCGAGGGAGAGGCCCGTCGATTCCGCCGACAAGCGCTCCGCGCTCACGAATCGATCCGGGGCGAAGACGGCGCGGGTCAGTACGACGCGGACGGGCTCTGGCCACCACCCTCGGACGATGAGTTCGCCGTCGCCGAGGTAGCGCCCATCGCGCACGAGGACGGAGGCGTCGAGGTCCACTCGCCGGTCGTCGTCGACGGTGACGGTCCCGACCGCCGCGTAGCGCTCCGGACCTCCACGCAGGCTGAAGCTCGCCTGGCTGACGCGTAGGTCGCCGGCGCGCAACGACCGGGCGTCGACCCGCAGGTCGACGACCGGGTGCCGGGCGTCTCCGTGCACGGACCCGCGGGCGTCGAGGTGTCCGAGGTGAAGCCCCGGGGCTCGGAAGGCGTCGGCGTTGACCCGCCCCTCGATGTCGAGGGTCGTCGTGTCGCCGCCCGCGACCCGTACGGTCAGGTCCGCACCGAGCCCTCCGCCGACCCCGGGCGCAAGGCGAGCGATGTTCGCGTCGGCGGAGACGTCGGGGATTCGCGCCCGCACGGCTAGGTCCGCGTCTCCGCTGAAGGTGACGTGCCCCGTGACCTCGAGGTCGCCCGCCATGTGGGGGACAGACAGCTCTTCGATTTCGACGCGGTCGGCGGTCACCCTCGCCCGCGCGCCGACCTCGGGCAGGACCCACTCGCCGTAGCGGACGTTCTCCCCGGTGACGGTGATGGTCGAGTCCGTTCCGGCATTGGGATCCATGCGCGCTCGGATCGTGCCGCTCACGTGGTCGTCACCGAGGGCCGGTAGGATGGCACCGAGGGCGAGGTCGTCGACCGCGACCTCGGCGGCGATGCCGGCGGGATGTCTCTCGGCCGAGAGCCGGATCGGCCCTCCATCGGTTTCGAGATCGGCGGTCACGGTGGCGTCGTCCATCGTGCCGCGGGCCACAATCGTGCCCCTCAGGCCGGAACTCACCAGGGAGGAACCCTCGGGGATGCCGAGGCGATCGAGCACCGCCGGGGAGAGTGCGACGTCGAGTTCCAGACTCCCGAATCCGGGCCCACCATCCGTCCACTCGAGGGATGCGTCGCCGCTCAGTCGATCGCTGCCGGCGCTCACCGCGAAGGCTGCCTCGGAGCGTGCCCCGGGCCTCATGTCGAAGTGCCCGCTCAATGCATCGAGGGTCGCTAGCCCTTCGTCCTCGCGGAACACTTCGGCGCTCATCTCGGAGACCGCGACGCTCACCGTGTGCTCGAGATCGAAGCGACCCAAGAGACTTGCAGAACGGACAGACAGCGCTCCTGGAAGCCCGGTGGCCTCGAGGTCTGTCACTACGATCTCGTCGATGTGTATGACGGGCAGCGGTGACGTAGAATCGTCCGAGCTCGGTGAGGGGTCGCGCAACATGACGGCGGCGACGAGGGCGAGGTGGTCACCGTCGCCGTCTCCGTCGCCATCCGTTTGCCGCAGGTCGGCCGAGGGCGACGACAACACCGCTCGGTCGATGTGAACCTCTCCTCTGAAGAGGGCCGCCGCATGCATCTCGACGGTCAGAGCTTCGAAGTGGGCGACGGGCCGCCCGTTCGCCTCCCGGAGCATGACGTCTCGAATCACGATCCGCCGAAGAGTCAGCTCATCGATTGCGCCGACCGTGAGGTCGCCGACCAGGAGGTCGCTGACCACGGCTTCTGCCGCGTTGGCGACCGCACGCCGCCCACGGTCACTGTCGAGGTGGTAGGCGGTGCTCGCCGCCAGGGCCCCAGCGCTGAGCAGCACGACGATCAGGGCGTGGCGCCCTGTCCGTACGCCCCTCCTGAGCGCGCTGCCCTGTGCCGTTTTTGCCCCGGTCATCGGTGGAGAGTGTAGGCGTTCTCCCGGAAGGCATCCGGTTTACGCGCTCACTTCAGGATGTTCAGGTCGAGGGCCAGCCGAATCAGGTCGGCGCGGGAGTGCACGGCCAGCTTGGCGTAGACGCGCGACCGGTACGTATCGACGGTCTTGATGCTCACCCCCAAACGCTCGCCGATTTCTCGGTGCGTCTCGCCGCGGGCCAGACCATCGAACACCTCTCGCTCCCGCTTGCTGAGGCTGTCGAGGGCCGAGACAGTCACCGGAGGGATTCGCGGCAGTGGTTTGGTGGCGTTGGGAATCACCGAGGTGGGTTCCTCGCGGCCCCGGAGGATCAGTACTTCTGTACCAATCTCGATCCGGTCCCCGGCCTCGATCTCGACCTCGCCGTACACCCGCACGCCGTTGACCTGGACTCCGTTCCGGCTGCCGTGATCGAGGAGGAGCGCTCGGTCCTCTTCGATGCGCAGGCTCGCGTGGCGCCGACTGATCGAATCAACATTCAGGTGAATCTCGCACAGCGGATCGCGGCCGATACGAAAGAGCCCCGGCGAAAGCGCGATGCGATGCTTGCCGATCTCTACCGCGTAGCTCTGCACCAGAACATTGTACGCGATGTCACAGCGGGTGTGAAAAGACGATCGACTTTCGATCTCAACTCTGATCTAACCAACCTTCGTGAAGGTCGAACAGAGCGCGACTCGTACGAACGCGCCGCACACAATTTCGAGCAACTCCGCGTGCATGCGGGCTCGACTCAGCGTGTTCCACGACAAAGCGGTCGTCGCCGGTGAAGACGGTCGGTGGACTGAGCAGGACGTCGCTGTCGCCGCGCTGACTTTCGAATACGACGGGTTCTCCGTGGATGCGAGCGTACCCACTTCGGGCATATTCTTCGTCCCCGGAGAGCAGGCCCAGGAGGGTACCCGGGACCACGGGGCCGAGTCCGCGGTTCG
>JAFDCW010000389.1 GCA_019312705.1 Deltaproteobacteria bacterium | reverse complement strand
TGCCTCGCGGCCGTAGATGGTCGCGAGCTCTGCGGAGCTCAACGCCCGGTTCCAGATGCGGATCTCATCGAGCAGTCCGTTGCGGAGGAGATCCGAGGAGATCCGCGAGCAGTCCGTTGCGGAGGAGATCCGAGGAGATCCGGACGGGGTCGGCGGCGACGCCGTTCCCCCCGTGACGGCGAGGGCGTGCCAACGGCGCCCAAGCATGCACAGCGACGACACCGCGCGAGCCGCCCACCGGCGCGGGCCATGCGGCCGCCGCGGATTCCTGCCGCTCAGCTGTAGCCGCTCCCGGCGTGGCCCCACGACAGACGCAGCTACGCGTGCCCGCGCTCGGCGCAGACACGCATCAGCCCCTTCGGGCGCTGTGTTGGTCGCTAGGGTGGCGGTCGACAACGCGCGCCGTGGTGCACGCGCATCCACCAGGTGCCGTGGGGAAAGCGCACGCGGCGGTCCCCGGACGTCCACCGCGCGAGGGCGGTGTCATAGTCGGCGTCAAACTTCCGGTCCGCAGCGATTTTGTTCCGCGCCTGCTCGAGGTCGCCGGCTGCGCTGAAGCGTGGATTCACCTTACCGAAAACCTCGTAGCTGCGCGCCCGCGCCGTATGCGGAGTGCGCATCACACGGCGCGCACCCTTGAACGGGATGCCGCGCTCTTTCGACTCGGCGAGTGCCTCCTGCTCGAACTCTTTGACCCGCGCGGCGATGATTCGCCGGGCCTCGTCACCGCCGTACTCCGCCTCGAGGCACCCGGGCATCGTGATCTCGAGCTCCACGTACTCGGGCCACTGGGGGTTCTTGGGGTCGAAGTAGTGGTCGGGGCGCTTCACGCGGATCACCCGCTGGCCTACGTCGCTGGGCAAGGTCTTGGCGCCGGGCCAATCCTTGGCGTAGCGGACGGCGAAGGCCTTCGACGGGTTGGCGATGGCGTAGGCGATGGACTCGAGGACCGCCTTGGGATTGAGTTGGTCGACGTTGCCGCCGCGGCTCTTGTTGAACACCTCTTCGGGCCAGCCGCGGATGGCCTTGACGCAGTTGGCGAAGTCGCGATGGAAGTCCCGCCGAAAGAGAGGTTCGACGCCACAGGGGTCCGAATGCACGACGTGGCCGTGGGTCGACATGCACACGGCACAGTGAATCTCGATGCTGTGTTTGTTCGCATTGAAACCGAGCGTGTACCAAAAAGCCTGCTCCAGCTTGCCTGCCTCGTCGGGCGTGAAGAGGAAGTAGCGTCGCGTCGCGCGACGGTCCGTCGCCCGCGTCTTGCCCCGGATCACCTGATTTCGTCGACGCCCCATGGCGGGGGCAAGTCCGCAAGGCTCGTGCCCGAGGGGCGATGATGTGATTCCGAGGGCTTGCGGCGACACAATGGCGGAGGTGGCCGCCGATCCGCCGATCGGCCGCCACCCTCATTTCTCCAATGCACGGCGTGGCATGATGCGCATTGCGTGCTCACCTGTGCCGACCCCGTCCCGATCTCCTCCCCGGATCTCCGCGATCTCCCTCGCGATCTCCCCGTTCGGTGCCTCAAAACTGCGAAAGCTGCGGACCGTCCCCTTTGCGTCAAAACTGCGAAAGCTGCGGACCGTCCCCTTTGCGGTCCCCTTTGCGAAACTGGCGTTCGTGCCGTCGTTTGACTCGACGTATTCGCTCCGGTGCGTCGCGACCGAGTGCGATAGACACCACATGTGTGAGTGTCAGTCACGTGGCCGGCCCTCCAGCCTTAGACGGGGGACTCATCGTGTCCGAGGGCCTCTTCGGTCATGATGTTGCACGTCTCGGTGTCGGGGTCGAAGACGATTGCTGCGTCGCCCTGGTCGAGCTGGCGGCGCACGGACGCGCACTTGTCGTCGAAGGAATGCGTCACCAGGCCGTAGTCGGTGCCTTCACGGGTCACGAACTCCTCGATGAGGCGCTCTAGAACGTCCGGGCTCAGGCGGTCGAGGGGGATGCGCATGGGGGGGGAACCATGGCCCGAATGCCGAGAGACTCAAAGGGACTCGAGAAAAGACACAACCAGACCGGCTTTACGACGATACGAGGTGTGCCCCACTATGAAAGTTCGCCATGCGCCCTACTCTCTTCGCCGCCTGCCTCCGCGCCCTCTCAGTCCTCTGCGCCGTATCGGTTCTGCTCACGGCTTCCTGTGACCCGCCGGCCGCGACGAGGGTCGCGCTCACGGGCTCGGTCGAGGGTGTCGTCGTCGACCCGATGACCGAGGCTCCGGTTGCTGGCGTTCGCGTGCGCGCCCGAGACCTCGCCGAAGCGTTGACCGACGCCGAAGGGCGTTTCGCCCTCGAGGTCCCTGTCGGTGAGCACCGTCTCTGGCTCGACCGGACGGGCTTCATCGACGGTCAGTATGCCCACGTCCGGGTCGAGGCTCGCCGGGTGACCGAGGTCACCGCCCACCTCTTCCAAACCGCCCCCGACGACGCCCTGGTCGCTGCGTACCTCGCTCGCCAGCCGGCGCGCCGTCACGCCCACCCCGCCCACGACCGACCCGACGCCCCCGGGGCCCCCATCGAGGCGCATGCGAACCGGGTCGGCAGCGTACGCGCCGCCCTGCACGAGCCCCCGGTATTGCCGGCGGTAATCCGCGTATGGCGCAGCTCCCGGGCCGGGGCCCTCGAACCCTCGTCGGCCAACGGCTGGGCGGACAACAGCTGCGACCCCACCGCGATGGTGGAGACCCTCGCCCTCGAGGACTACGTCAAGGGCGTCGTCACCCACGAGTGGATCCCGAGCTGGCACCCGGAGGCCCTGCGCGCCGGCTCCATTGCAGCACGGACCTACGCCGTGAACTGGGCTTCCCGGGGAGGACGCTGGGACTGCGCCGACGTCGATGACGGCACCGTCACCCAGGTGTACCGGGACGAGCGCACGGCGCCAGGCGACGAGGCCGTCGACGCCACCGCCAGTATCGTCGTCATGCGCGACGAGGCGATCATCTCGACCGAATACAGCGCCGAAAACACCGACCCCACCGCCTTCGACGTGGCCGACCCGACCTGCACCGGGACTACGCTCTTCGGCCACGGCCGGGGCATGTGCCAGTGGGGGACCGAGCGCTGGGCCACCGGCGTCTGCGCCAACCCGCCCTGCGACTTCGGCGCATTCGGCTCTGAGGCCAAGAGCTACACCTGGATGGTCGAGCACTACTACCCGGGCGCGACCGTCATCACCGGGACGGTCGGTACCGTCGCGCCATGCAAGGTCATCCCCGCCGAGGGCGACGTGCTCGACGACGCGGGCCCCTGCTTCGACGCATTCGGCGACCCGATGTACTGGCGCACCGAGGCCGCGGGTTGGGACGGCGGGCTCCAGTGGACCAACGCCTTCGAGGCGGCGGCGCCGTCGAACTGGGCCCGGTGGCGATTGCACTTCGCGGCCCCGGGCGAGTACAGCGTCGATACGTTCATCGACCCGGCCTTCCGCGTGCACAAGACGACCCGCTACGTCGTTACCCACGCAGGCGGCGAAGAAGAGGTCATCGTCGACCAGGGCGCGGTCGACGGTTGGACGCGCCTCGGCACCTGGACCTTCGACGCCGAGGCTGAGGTCCGGGTCGTCGACAACGA
Source organism: Deltaproteobacteria bacterium (assembly GCA_019312705.1). The sequence goes on along the minus strand of JAFDCW010000389.1, from coordinate 1,676 downwards.
GTCCGCCCCGGTCCCCGCGGATCAACACATCGTCGTCGATGCGCTTCAGATCAAACCGACGAGCGACACCACCGACTCGGGGACGGCGCCGACCGATGGCGGCGTCGATGCGGGCACGTCGGGCGGCGGCGGAGGCTGCGGGTGCCGAGTCGGCGAGGCCAACGGCCGCGGCACGATCCGCCCCGGGTTCGCCGTCCTTCCCGCCCTGATCGTCTTCGGCGCCCTAATCGTCTTCGGTGCGAGGACGCGCCGGCGCCGGCGAGGCGCCTGGGGCCCTACGGAGTGACTTCGATGCGCAAGAGGTGCCGCCGTGTCCGGCGTGGCTCAACTCAGAAGAGCGCAGCCCAGACCACCGTGGCCCCCGAGGCGTTGGCGATGATGGGGGTGATGGAGATCGCACCGCCGACACCGACCCCGGCATAGGCCCGGGTCCCGTTCGGCCCGGTATATGAAGTCACGCCCGCGGCGATGGGATGGGTGCTCGCCGCCGGCAGCACCGAAAGAAGACCGCTCCCGGTGCCCGTGCTGCCAATCTCGACGAGCATCGGTCGGTCGACGAGCTGCCAGCCACTGTCGGCGTAGTTGGTGGTGATGATGACGCCCCCGGCGCCGAGGAAGCCCCGGAGCGTCGGTTCCCACGCGGCGGCGATAGTCGGGAAGGTCGCGCTGCCTCCGCTCTCTTGCTCGGCGATGATGAAGACATCCATCGCGCTGGTGAGCACCGCGGCCAGCATCGTGCTGTCGGTCAAGCGCGTGAAGCGCACGGTCCGAGACGCGGCGGTCAGCTCGCGAGTGATGGACTCTTCGACGTGCGCGACCTCCCCGGTTGCGCCCCGGTCAGCGTACTGGTCGTAGATGACGACGTCGATGATGCCCGACTCGGGGGCGAGCAGGACGGTGTTGCCTAGGACCTTGTCCGCCGAGGCGGTCGTCGCGAAGTAGTCGTGGCCGATCATCACGAGGTGGCCGCGGACGTCACCACACCGACCGCTGGTGCAGAGCGGGCTGATGCAGTCTGAGGGCCCGTTCGGGCACAAGCGACCGTCCATGCAGCGGCCGCAAGCAGAGCTCCCGCCGCAGTCGATGTCCGTCTCGATGCCATTGAAGACGCCGTCGGCGCAGGTCGGCGCGGTGCAAGTCCCGCCGGTGCATACGCCGTCCTCGCAGTCGCGCGGCAGCGTACACATCAGGCCCGTAGAACAGCCGAGGCACGAGCCTCCCCCGCAGTCGAGGTCTGTCTCGACGCCGTTGAGCACGCCGTCGCCGCACCCCGGCGCATTGCACGTGCCCCCCGAGCAAATCGCCGACTCGCAGTCCGTCGCCGCCCCGCACGAGTCCCCGGTGACACAACCGGGGCACGTCACTCCGCCGCAGTCGACGTCGGACTCGTCCTGGTTCAGCACGCCGTCTACGCAGGAGACGCAGAGGCCGCTTTCGCATCCGCCGCCCTCGCAGTCGGTCCCGGCGGCGCACATCTCGCCGTCGAGGCAGCCGTCGCAGAGCCCGCCCCCGCAGTCGACATCGGTCTCCTCGGCGTTCTGGATGCCGTCGACGCAGGATACGCACGCCCCGGACACACACCGCATGCCGGCACAGTCGATGTCTATCGAGCACGAAAAACCATCGCGGCACGGGTCGCAGGTCCGACCGCCGCAGTCGACGCTCGTCTCGTCCTG
>JAFDCW010000388.1 GCA_019312705.1 Deltaproteobacteria bacterium | reverse complement strand
CCAAGAAGGCGCCGCGGAGGCGGCCCGAGGCGGCAGCGCGCCGGAGGCGTGCAGAGCCGACAGGCCGACCGTAGCGACGCCGGTAGTGCAGCACCGCTCCCCCCCAACAAGAAGGCGCCGCGGAGGCGGCCCGAGGCCTCCCGTAGCCGTTCCCGCTCCTGTTCCCGTTCCCGTCCCCGTAGCCGTTCCCGTCCCCGTCCCCGCTCCCGTTCCCGTCCCCGTAGCCGTTCCCGTTCCCGTTCCCGTTCCCGTTCCCGCTCCCGCTCCCGTCCCCGTCCCCGTTCCCGTTCCCGTTCACGTCCCCGTTCCCGTTCCCGTCTCCGCTCCCGCTCCCGGGAGTGCCCGCGTCCCTGAAACTTTCTCCGTCCCCCGGCGTCCTACCTCGGGGCGCCGAGGCCTCGAAGGAACAATTCCTCACGAGCCGGCGTTAGATGGAGTCGAGGGATGACGCGGGGAGCACAAGCGCAGAGCGAGCAAGAAGAGGTCCGGCCCGTGGTCTGGCTCTTCGCCCTCATATGCGTAGGTGCGTGTGCGCTGACTGTCTACCTCGTCGCCGGGGCGAGTGACCTCGACGACGGGCCCGAAATCGTACGCGTGGACCAATCCAACTCCGTGGCACGCGGCGATACGCGACGGAGATGGACGGCTGACGGACCGTCTTCGCATGGTCCCCGGACCTACGATCCCGCCCTCGACCCCGCCCTCATGCACCACACGGACGAGGCCGACCCGCAGATGGCCGCGATGGATCGCTGGAGCGGCCCGGTCGACGGTGGAGTCCCCTTCCACTTCAACCCCACCACTTCGCGGGGCGAGATCGCGACCATCGAAGGGCTGCCCCTCTCCCCCGGCACCGCCTGCAACGTACGCATTCTGCCCATCCGCACCGGCGGATTCAGCTGCATGATTCGGGTGATGTGTGACGGCCTCGTGCTCTACCCGGACCCCAGCCAGGGTGCCGGCTATGTCGACTGTGACGTCGAGGACGGTCGCCCCACGTCCGCCATCGACGACGGCTTCACCTTCGCGGACGGCGACCCCACGGTGCACTTCGACCGCCAAAGGCATCGCGTCACGATCTCCGATGACGGCCCCGGCGTGCCTCACTTCCGGGCGGAGATCGAGCTCAGCGGCCCCCGCTGGATGTGACTAGGGCGCTGGGACCGGCTCAGGGAGCCGCAACGCCGGACACGGTCACCGGGGCGGCGGTGAAGCGCAGGCCCAGGGAGAGGCCTTCGTAGCCCGGCAGGGTCGAATCGACGTCGATGTCCGCCAGGGACGGGATCAGGAGAGGCGCGACGGTGCAGTCGGCGCCGGCAGAGATCTCCTGACAGCCAGAATTGCCGGGGCAGAGGGTCGCGGCCTCGCCCGCGGTGACACAAGAGTGGCTCCAGGTCGTCCCGGACCGACTGTAGAGGGGCCCCGAGAGCCCGAGGCAAGAGCACTCGGCGGCGACATAGTCGTTCACGCCCCCGAAGTAGTCTTCGACGCGCAGGTAGCCGGCAAGGGTGCCCGCGGTGTAGTTGATGTCCGTGCCGGTGGTGACGGTGCCGGTCAGCTGGACGTCCTCGAAGGAGTACTCGAGGCTACCGCCGAAGAACGCGATCGGTAGGGTCAGGGTCCCCGGTCCGGCAACGACCGCTCCGGAGATCAATGTCGCCGGCTCGAAACGCGAACGCGGAGTCCCGGTCCCCGGCAGGAAGGTCCCCGGGTCGATCAGATAGTCGGTCCCGCCATCGGGCACCCCATCGAGGGCCACGATGATCAGAGCCGAGTCGGGGTCACCGTCGAAACCCTGATGGTCGAGGAGGATGTTCATGGTCTGAGCGGCGATCGAGCTGGTCAGCAGCGCTTGCAGGTCGAGGCCCATGCCGGCCGTTGCCTCGGCGAGGGTAGAGAAGGCGTTGTCGACCGTGCCGGCGCCGTTCTTCGACGCCGCACCCCAATCGCGACAACAGGAAGTTGCAGAGGGGATCGTCAGAGACGTGATGCGGGAGACCGGGCCCGGCGTATACGCCCCTGGCGTCGGGGGAAACATCACGCCGGCATCGGGGATCGGCGCGTCCGGTGCCGCATCGGCCGCCGCATCGGAGCCCGCGTCGGCCGCCCCGTCCATGGACGCGTCGGCGGGCACCGAGCTGTCCGTGCCGCCGTCGTCGCCCCGGCACATGCACGCGCCCCAAGTCGAGTCCGATGCGCAGACCTTGACGCCGAGACGGCCATCATCGCAGTTGCAGGTGTCGGCGGCCGAGGGCACGCACTCGGCCGCGGGGCCGTCATCACCGCAAGCGGACGCGAAGGCCAGGGCCAGGCCAAGGACGGGAATTAGGGCCACAGGGCCTAGGGCGCGGGGTACGAAGCTCGACATCAAGAAATCCTCCCGAAGAGTCAGGAGCCTGAGCCGTCGTCCCGCCCTTCGCAACACGGGGCGATTTTCTCTCCTTTTCTCCGCCCCCTCGGCGGGGGAGGATTCCCCCATGCCCGGATCCAGCTTTGGCGAGGCCTTTCGCATCACGACCGCCGGTGAGTCCCACGGGCCCGGAAACGTCGTAATCATCGACGGATGCCCCCCGGGCCTGCCCCTGACCGCCGAAGACCTCGAGTCCGACCTCGGTCGACGACGTCCTGGCCAGAGCCGGTTGGTCACCCAGCGTAAAGAAGCTGACGCTCCAGAGATCTTGAGCGGCGTCTTCGAAGGCAAGACGACCGGCACATCAATCGCCATCCGCGTTCGCAACGTCGACAAGCGCTCCCGGGACTACTCGAACATCGCGGACAAGTACCGCCCGGGACACGCCGACAAGAGCTTCGACGACAAGTTCGGCTTCCGAGACTACCGCGGCGGAGGCCGAGCGAGCGCCCGAGAGACCGTCACCCGGGTCGCGGCCGGGGCCGTGGCCAAGAAGCTCCTCCGGACGGCGTTCGGCGGACGCGTGACCGGGTACGTAGTCCGAGTCGGCGACGTCGTCGCCGCCATCGACGATCCGACGGCTGTCACCGAGGCGGCCGTCGAGACCCTGGCGAGCGGCGAGCCGAACCTGGTCCGATGCCCGGACCCCGTCGCCGCCGAGAAGATGGTCGAATTGATCGACGCGGTGCGTAAGGACCAGGACTCGATCGGGGGCGTCGCGGAGATCTGCGCGACGAATATTCCGGCCGGGCTCGGCGAACCGGTCTTCGACAAACTCAAAGCCGACCTCGGCAAGGCGCTCTTCAGCTTGCCGGCGGTCCTCGGCGTCGAATACGGCATCGGCTTCCGCGGGGCGTCTCTCCGGGGCAGTGAGAACAACGACATCTTCGTCCCCGACGGCGACCGAGTCGTGACCGAGACCAACCGCCACGGCGGCATTCTCGGCGGAATCTCGACCGGCATGCCGATCATCCTCCGGGCCGCCGTCAAACCGACCAGCAGCCTGCCCCGGGAGCAACGCACCGTGACCCGAAGCGGCGAGGCGACGACCATTCAGACCAAGGGTCGCCACGACCCATGCCTTTTGCCTCGCTTCGTACCGATGGCCGAGGCCATGGTCGCCCTGGTCCTCGCCGACCACTACCTGCGCTGGGTGGGGCAGACGAGCGCCCTCGACAAGAAGGCGCCGCGGTAGGGCGGCCCAACGGCCCAACGGGGACGCTCTTCGTCTTTTTCGTCATATCGAAGACTGGGGGCTCGTCCTGTTTCGGAGCGGTCAGAATGACGAAAAAGACGAAGAGCGTCCCCTCCCCCCCTCACTACCCAGTCGCGTACTCTCCCGGCGATGAACGAAGTCCTCGAAGAGATCCGCGCATTTGTCGCCGCCCGGAACTGGGAACAGTTCCACGACCCCAAAAACCTCGCGATGGCCGTCGCCTCCGAGGCCGGCGAGCTGGCCGCCGAGCTGCGTTGGGTGCCGAACCACGACGCCGACGCCTGGTGCCGCGAGTCCGACAACCACGCCCGGGTCCGGGACGAGATCGCCGACGTCGCCATCACCCTCACGATGCTCGCCGACCGCGTCGGCGTGGACCTCGCGGAGGCCATGCGCGACAAGCTGATCAAGAACGGCGAGAAGTATCCGGTCGACCGCTGGAAGGGGCAGCACGAGTAGTGACTGAAGAGCGGTGCGCGCTCACCGCACTTCGATCTGCACGCCTTCGGTGATCTGGTCACTCGGGTGCAGGACGACCTGGTCCCCGGCATCGAGGCCCGAGGCGATCTGAACTTCGAGGCCGTTGCGTTGGCCGACCTCGACACTTCGGAGCGCCACGATCCCCTCCGCACCGACGACGTAGACGGCCCAGCCCTCATCGCGACGGAAAACGGAGCTCGAAGGGATCTTCAGGACGTCTTCGCCTTCCCAGGTGACGATGCGCGCCTCGACGCGGTAGCCATCGCCGAGGGCCTGCCAGACCTCGTAGGGCTCGTCGATGTCGATGATCACGTTGACCCGCTGCTCCTCGACGCCGAGGGCGCTCACCCGGGTGAAGGCCGAGGGCTCGACGACGCGCACGCGGCCATGCAGCACTTCGTCACCGCCCCAGCGCTCGATGATGACCGTCGCACCCAGGGCCACGTCCACGGCGTCGCTGGTCAGTACGTCCACCACGATCTCGAGATGGGAAGCGTCACCGATTTCGAGGAGCGGCGACCCGGCCTGGACGACCCCTTCGCTCTCCTGGATGACCCGGAGCACTTTGCCAGCGACCGGAGCTTCGACGACGACCTGCTCCTCGTGGGCGGGCTCGCCACGACGCGCCGTCGTTCAGCCTTGGCGGCGCAGCGCGGCCTCCGCGACTCGCTGCTCGTAGTCGGCGACTCGCGTAGCAAAAGTCGCCGAGGCGAGCTCTTCGCGACTGGTGCGATGCGCTAGTTCCGCCCGTTCGGCCGCGAGGGACGCCACCGAACCTCGGGCGGCGAGACCGCGCTGGCGTTCCGATTCGCGTTCGGCAAATTGCGACGATGCTTCGATCCGCGACCGGGTCGACCGAGCTTGCCGGGCCGCCGCCCGGGCTGCGCTGACCCGAGCCTGGGCCTGAGCGCGGCTCCTGGCATCCATCAAGGGAGGCTCGAGGGAGAGGATCTGCGCGAGCTCCTGCCCCTCTTCGACGGTGTCCCCCGGGTCGAGGGCCATTCGCGCGACGTTGCCGGCGAGGGGCGCGCTCACGACATAGCGATCTTTGACACGGGTCCGCCCCGACTCGTCCACGGTCACCAGAAGCGAGCCTGATTATACCTCGGCGACGTCGACGGGGATGGGCTTGGGCATCCACGCCATGACCAGCATCGCGACGACGCCGAGGACGAAGGCCGCACCGAGGGCGCGCTTGACCCACTTCAGGATGGTCTTGCCCAGATTTCCGTTTTTTCGGCGTTTGTCGTTCACGGGTCCTCCCGATCTACACGAGGGTCAGGTCTGGGTCTTGAGAACTGCGATGAGGTCGAGCTTGTCGAGCTTGCGGCGGACGAGGAGCGCGCTCGCAAAGCCGCTCGCCAAGGCGACCACCGCGGCGTAGGCGTAGGTCCTGTTCTGGATGATCACCGGAAGGCGGTACTGCTCGGGGTCCACCGCGTCCATGATCCCTTGCACCATCCAGGTACCCACGTAGAGCCCTATCGGTACC
>JAFDCW010000387.1 GCA_019312705.1 Deltaproteobacteria bacterium | reverse complement strand
ACTCCGCGTCTACGCTCGCGCCGACGAGGACATCACTCTCGTCATCCAGAAGCCCGACGGCAGCTACATCTGCAACGACGACACCGAAGAGCTCAACCCCGTCGTCACCATGGAATCGTTCCCCGCCGGCACCTACAAGATTTGGGTCGGCAGCTACAGCACCGAAGACGGCGGAGCGTCGTACAAGCTCGCCTTCTCCACCGATGCTGCTGCCATGCCCTCGCAGCTGAACTGAACTCTGTCGTCGCGTGGCCCGTTGCCCGGGCGGTGGCCATTGCCATCGTCGCGGGCTTTCACTTTCAAACAGTGTCGGATGGAGCGTGTCTAAACAGTGTCGGATGGAGCGTGAGACGCAAGCGAGGTGGCTCCAGTTGCGAGCAGCCCGCGGAGCCTACCTTTGTAGGAGAGCAGGCAGCGCAGCAACAGGGGCCAGATCGCGCAGCGGATCGCGCTCCAGGCGATGCTGTTTAGGTGGGTGTCGGGACGCGTGAGTAGATGGGGTGTGCGCCGACGAGCCAGTTGATGGCGCGGTGACGCTCCATGGCGGTGGAAGAAGCGCGGCCGACGTGGCTCGGATCCGCCCGTGTCACGGGCGCATCGCCGATGGCGAGGTCGCCTTCGACGAGGCGAATGTCCTCGAGGTCGAAGCCGCCGAACCAGTTCTCTTCGGAGAACTGACGGAAGTCGACCGAAGCGTTGGGATTCACGCGGCTCTCCGTCAGGCGCCAGTGCACGCCGAGCAGACGGCGGCGCATCCAGTCGAGGTCTTCGGGGATGCGCAGGCTGAGGCTCTCGTAGAGCTTCGGGGGGCCGTCGCTGAGCACACCGACTGCTCGGGCGACGTCGAAGGGGTGCTCCTGCTCGTCGTGGGCCGGCAACTCCCGGGCGCCGAGGGCCCAAAGCAGGACCTGCGCGCCCTCGGCGCACCACGCGCCGTTGGTGATCGCGTGCTGGTCGGTAGCGCCGAGGGGCGCCTTGATGAGCTCGAGCTCGTGGGCCTCGGCTGCGGTCGTGAGATCTGGCGTGCGCTCCAGCCAAGTAGCGAGCTTCTGTCGCAGCGCCTCCCCCTCACTCTCGTCGGCTGTGCCGGCGTTATCTTCGAGCAGGGCGCGAAATGAAAGCGCGAGCAAGACCAGGGCCCGCCGAGCGACCCGCGCCGCGGTGGGCGTCTGGGCGCCGCCGGCGAGAAGGCTCGTGCCGGTCTGGTCGACGATGTCGCCGCCGAGCAAGCAGAGCCCGTCTGTCGCGCCCGTTAGAGCGGCCACGAAAGCCATTGCGCGGCCCCCATCGTCGAAGCCCGGCTCGACCACCATGCCGTAGACCGAGAGGGTGGAGAGCGCCCGGATCGCGAGCCCGTCGCCACCTCCTTGCTCCAGGATGAAGCCTTGCAGCCCCGAGAGGTGCTGCCCCATCTGGTCGTCCGGCATGCGAGAGAGCGAGACGCTCGGGCCGTCCGGCCAACTGACGGTCGCGCGCTGCGCGGCTTCGTCGACCGACACGGTGGTGTCGCCCACCAGCGGCCGGAGCTGCTCCTCGTTGGGGAAAAATCGGATCGGCGAGTAGATCGTCGCGTTGTCGGGCATCGCGCGCATCGTAGCGCACCGCCCTGCCCGACGAAGCGGGGGCTGCATGCGGCGTCGTGCAGAAAGTCTCCCGCAAATACTCGCGGCATTTGCGAAGGTCGACGCAATTCATCAGGAATGATGGGCGCTTACCCGCTGTTGCGGGTCGAGCCACCTACGGACAACCCCGTCGACGTCCCGGTGGCCAAGGCCGAGGTCAGGACCTACGTTCAGCGCCTCGGCTGCCCTGGAGGCCGAGCATGGCTCTGTCGACATCGCGGACTCGTTTTGACTAACCTCCGAATCATGGCCCTGCCGGCCCTGCTGGCCCTCGCACTCTTGCCAATGGTCGTCTTGGCGGCGTGTGATCGTGACGACGCGGTCGCGTCGGTGCCCCCACGCATGGTCGAGGTGGCCGAGGTGGTCTCGGGCGACGCGTCTCTCACCCTGACTCTCCTCGGGGACGTGCATGGGGAGACCGAGGTCCGGGTTTTCTCGCAGCTTCCCGAGCGAGTGCGCGAGGTTCACGTCGAAGACGGCCAGCGCATCGAAGAGGGAGAGCCCCTGGTGACCCTCGAGGCCGACCTGCCCGCGAGCGAGGTGGGCCAGGCCAGCGCCGCGCTGCTCGCTGCCGAGGCGACCCGCGACCAGATTCAGGCGGACCTCAATCGGATCAGCGGCCTGGTCGCGAGCCACGTCCTTCCGGAGAGCCGCAGTGAGGCGCTGACGACCCAGCTGCGCTCGGCCGAGGCCCGGGTCGAGCAGCAGCGCGCGGCGCGGCGGGCCGCGGGGCAGCGCCGGGACCGCACGGTGATCCGCGCACCGGCGGACGGCATGGTCGCGCTGCTCGCGGTCGACGATGGAGACATGGTCTCACCGCAGACGCCGGTCTGCCTCATCGTCCAGATGGACCGGGTCGACGTGCATTTTAGCGTCGTCGAATCGGACTACGTGCGTCTCGAGGTCGGCATGGCGGTCACCGTCACACCGCCGGCGCTCCCGGACCTGCACCGGGCGGGGCAGATCGCACGCATCTCCCCGGTCATCGACCCGTTGACCCGGACGGCGACGGTCGAGGTGCGCCTCGACAACCCGGACCACACGCTGCGCCCCGGCATGGTCGCCGAGGTGGCCATCGATCTCGAGAGCCGCACTGACGTCACCATGGTGCCGGCCCGGGCGGTCCTGATGACTACCCGGACCGATACGGCCCGGGAGGGCTATGTCTTCGTCGTCGACGGCGACACGGCCCGGCGTCGGCCGGTCTTCCTCGGACAGCGCTACGGAGAGCGCATGGAGATCACGGGCGGCCTCGAACTGGGAGAGCAAATCGTGGTGCTCGGCCAGCATGTCTTGCGTGACGGGAGCTCCATCCGAGTTCGTGACGTGGCAACCGAGGTGGCGGCCCCTGGACCGGTGGTGCCCGCACCGACGGACAGTGACCCCTCGGTGGAGACGCCGTGAACCTCGGCGAGCTGAGCGTCCGTCGCTCCGTGACGACGGTGATGGCCTACCTCTGCCTCGCGGGTTTTGGTTTCTACTCGCTCTACGAGCTGCCCCTCAATCGCCTCCCGGAGGTCGACCTGCCGGTCATCGTCATCGTGACGACCTATACCGGGGCCAGCCCCCGGGACATGGAGACCCTGGTGACGGAGCCCATCGAGCGTGCCGTCTCGTCCGTCGAGAGTGTCGAACAGGTCAACTCCGTCTCCCGCCAGGGCACCTCCCTCGTCACCATCATGTTCACCTGGGGCACGGACATGAATGCCGCCGAGGTCGAGGTTCGCAAGAACCTCGAGCTCTTCGCCTCGGAGTTCCTCCCCGACGAGGCGTCCAAACCTCTCACCTTTGCCCTCGACCCGAGCCTCGCCCCGGTGATGTTCATGGCCGTCGACGGCCCCCTCGACGGGCACCAGCTGCGCACCCTCGCTCGGGACCAGATCCAGCCCTACCTCGGCCGCGTCGAAGGGGTCGCCGCGGCGGAGGTCATGGGCGGCCTCGCTCGGGAGATCCAGGTGCGCATGCGCCCCCGGGTCATGCAGTCCCTCGACGTGAGCGCCCCGCAGATCGTCGACGCGCTCCGGGCCGCCAACATCGTCGTGCCCTCTGGCGCCGTCGACAATGGAATCCAGGCGCTCAATCTCCAACCGACGGGTCTCTTTCAGAACGTCGACCAGATCGCCGATACGGTCATCACCGCCCGGGGCGGCCGGACCATCCTCGTCCGGGACGTCGCCGAAGTCGTCGATACCTTCGAAGAGCAGACCCACGTCGTGACCGCCGATGGCCACCTCGCCGTGCTGCTCGCGGTGCGCAAGCAGTCCGACGCCAATACCGTCCAGGTTGCGAACAACGTCCGCGACGCGCTTCCGGGCATCGAAGAGCGCCTCCCCGAAGGAACGGACATCGTGCCCCTCTTCGACGAGTCGCAAGCGATCGTCCGGGCCATCACCAACCTCGGCAAGGTCGGTCTCCAGGCCTTCCTCCTGACCGGCCTGGTCCTGCTGCTCTTCCTCCGGAGTTTTCGGACCAGCCTCATCGCCGTCGTGGCCGTGCCTATGAGCATATTGGTGAGCTTCACCGCGATGCAGCTGATGGGGGTGACCCTCAACCTCATCTCGATGGCCGGCCTCGCCCTCGCCATCGGCATGCTCGTCGACAACGGCATCGTCGTCCTCGAGGCGGCCTTCCAGCATATCGAGAAGGGCAAGTCCCCGGCCGAGGCCGCGATCCTCGGCACCAAGGAGATGTCGATGCCGTTGGTCGCGTCGACCCTGACCACGGTCGTGGTCTTCCTGCCCATCCTCCTCGTCGAGGGCATCGCCGGGGAGCTCTTCCGGGACCTGATCCTCACCATCTCGACGACCCTGCTCTGCTCGCTCTTCATCGCCCTCACCCTGGTCCCGGTCATGGCGGCGAAGCTCATGGGGCAGGATCACGAAGCGGGATTTGCCGAGCGCCTGCGCCGGGCGACGGCATTCCTCGACCGCATCCCTGACGTCTACGGTCGCGCCCTCGACTGGGCCCTTCGTAGGCGCAAGCGCATTTTGGTCTCGGCGTTCCTACTCTTTGTCGCCACGATGGCAGCGGTGCCCTTCCTCGGGCAGGACTTCTTGCCGAAGGCCGACGTCTCGGAGATCCGCGTCGAGGTCACGGCGGCGCCAGGGACCTCCATCGACCAGATGCGGGTCTTGGTGACCGAGGTCGAGACGGCTGTCCGCGAGACCGTGCCCGAGGCGGAGGTCGTGACCGCGGAGTTCGGCGCCGGTGAGGGGTTCTCCGCCATCTTCGGGGGCAGGGCCAACATGGGCGCGCTGCGCCTCAAGCTGCCGAATCCCGCCGACCGAGACCGCTCTCAGCAGGACATCGAGGCAGCGCTGGTGGAGCGTTTCCGGGAGATCGCGGGCATGGACATCCGCATCACCGCGTTTTCCATCGGGGGAGCGAAGGGTGACGTGCAGGTGAAGCTCTTCTCCGAAGACATCGACGCCCTGCGCAACTTTGGGGAGCGGCTCCGGGACGAGCTCAGCGACGTCGAAGGGGTCCTCGAGACACGCTTTTCGATGATCCAAGGCAGCCCCCAGCCTCGAGTACGACCGCGATCAAATGCGGGTCCTGGGCCTCGCCCCCGGCGCGGTGGCCGCGGCCGTCTCGACCTTCTACCAGGGAGAAGCGGCGACCTTCTTCCGCGAAGACGGTGACGAATACATGGTGCGGGTGAGGGCGCCGCGAGAAGAGCGCCGGGACCTCGACACCCTTCGCTACTTGCCCATCCGGCGCCCCGCCGGTGACACCGTCCCCCTCGCCGCCGTCGCGAGCATCGAAGACCGTCTGGGCCCGACGGACATCGAGCACGAAAACCAGCGGCGAATCGCGTCCGTGGGCATCACCGCCCAGGGCATGGACCTCGGCGGCCTCACCCGGCGCATTGAAGGACGCATCGACGAGATCGGGGTTCCCGAGGACGTGCGCGTCGAAATCGGCGGCACCGCCGAGGACCTCCGGGATGCATTTTTCAAGTTGGCGATGGCCCTTCTTGCGGCTCTGGCGTTGGTCTACATGGTGCTGGCTTCCCAGTTCGAGTCCTTGCTCGAGCCCTTCGTGATCATGTTCACCGTGCCCCTCGCTGCCGTGGGGGTCGTGCTGGCCTTGGTGGTCACCTTCACCACCCTTCAGGTCACGGCCCTCGTCGGGGTCATCCTTCTGGCTGGCGTCGTGGTGAACAACGGCATCGTGCTCATCGACGTGATCAAGCGCCGCCGGGCCGAGGGTGAGGCCTTGCACGACGCCGCGATCGCCGCGGGTCGAACGCGGGTGAGGCCCATCCTGATCACGGCGCTCACCACCATCCTCGGCATGATCCCCCTCTCCCTCGGCTACGGCGACGGCGCGGAGACCTGGGCACCGATGGCCCGGGCCGTCGTCGGCGGCATGATCGTCTCGACGAGCCTCACCCTCTTCGTCATTCCCATCATGTACGTGGGCATCGCTGGCTGGGCCGAGAAGCGGCGTGGGGGAGGGCGAGGGGGTGACGAGCCCAAGGCGCGGCGAGGGCCACGTGACCTGGATGGGCCGAAGATCGTGCCCGCGACCGCCGCGGAGTGCGTGATCCAGAGACATGGAAGGGTCCTCGCTGGTTCCGCGGCTCCCCCGCGGCGTCAGGAAACCTCGAAAATGCTCTGCATTTCCTTCGGCTTCCTTCCTTGCGAGGAAACTGCGGCCCGTCGCGATCCTCCCTCCCATGTCTCTGGATCACACACTAGTCTTCTTCGGGGGCTTCGTCTTCCCGTTCGACTCGCCCGTAGTTTCGCGTGAACCCGCGCTCATCGTTTTCGAGGCGAGCGAGGAAGGAGTCGACTCCGGTGCGTCGAAAGATGATGCGTGTCGGGAAGTCGACCTCGGTATTCTCGAAGCGCGCTTCGCCGCGCCGGGCGAGGTCGACGTCGTTCAGAGCGAAGGGCACCCCCGGGACTGTCCCGCCTTCGTGGGCCGACAGGGTGATCGACTCGCGGCGGTACTCGATGCGCATCACCGACCCGCCGAGATCCCGTTCGCCGTGGTGGGACCGGGAGTAGCCGACCATGACGCCGCCGGTCCCGGGCAGCCATCGGACCTCGTGCAGCCGCCCGCCCGGGTCTTCGCTCTCCCAGTCCCCTTCGAGCCACGAGAGGAAATCCAGGTCCCGAGCCCCGTGATGCTCCGAGTCACGCACGCACGTCCCATACTCCGGCGCCGCACAATCGGGCCCCCCGCACCCCTGGCTCAACGTCAGGAGCGAGACCACGAGAACCATCAGGACCATGCCGTCAACGAATCGCACAGCCGTACTATGCAGCGTCGCTCGGTGCTAGTCTCTGTCCAGATGCAGGAAGACGTTCAGCGGGCGCTCTTGGCGCTGCTCGAGAGCTCGTCCCCGGGGGCCCTCGCGACCGTGATCCGCGTGTCGGGCTCGGCGCCCCAGCGCCCGGGAGCGCGGCTCTTGTTGCTCGGAGATGGCCGCCTCGTCGGGACCGTCGGCGGCGGGGCCATCGAGCAAGCGGTCATCGAGGCGCTGCGCG
>JAFDCW010000386.1 GCA_019312705.1 Deltaproteobacteria bacterium | reverse complement strand
CTCGGTACCGACGCGGTTCGAGGCGGCGACAAAGTAGCCGTTGGCGACGGCGTGGGCCGGCTGCTCGAGCTGCCAGAGGTGCTCCGAGAGGCCCGCGATGGTGGCCGAGGGATTGAAGACGATCTCGGCGCCGTTGAGGCCGAGGAGCCGGGCTCCCTCGGGGAAGTGGCGGTCGTAGCAAATGTAGACGCCGACCTTGGCGTAGCGCGTCTGAAAGACCGGGTAGCCGAGATTGCCCGGCTTGAAGAAGTACTTCTCCCAGAATCCGCCGGTCTGGGGGATGTGGTTCTTGCGGTACTTGCCGAGGAAGGTTCCGTCGGCGTCCACGACGGCGGCGGTGTTGTAGTAGACCCCCGCCATGGCTCGTTCGTAGATCGGGATGACCATGGCCATCTGGTACTTCTTGCAGTACTCGGCGAGGCGCTCGACCGTGGGCCCGGGGACCTCTTCGGCGATGTCACACCACTTCGAGTCCTGGCTTGGGCAGAAGTAGGGGCCATTGAAGATTTCCTGAAGCCCGAGGATCTGAACGCCCTTCTTCCCCGCCTCTTCGATGAGCGGAATGTGCTTTTCGAGGGCCGCGTCGCGAATCTCGGGAACAGTCGCGTTGGGATCGTTCAGGGCGTTGCTCATTTGGATGAGTCCGCCGACGACTTTGCGAGTCATGGTCGCTTACCTCCCCGTCCGCTCTGCGGACACATATTTCCGTCTCACGCCAGGACCGCCGGCGGGCCAGACCATGGCCCGAGAACAGCCTTCCGTCGAGGTGACCGTCAGGGGCGCTTCTTGCGGCGCCGCCGGCCCCGAGGGGGGTGCTCCGGCCTCGCCCCCGGCCGCGCGTCCGACCCTTGACGACTGGGGGTTCGGGAGCCCTTCCGATCATGAATCGACAACGCCCCCTTGCCCCGGGCCGGCGGGATCAGCGCCCGCTCGCCGCCCCCAATGAGGTCGCGGCGCCCGGCTTCGATGAGAGCTTCGCGAGCGAGGTCGTGATGCGCGGGATCCCAATAGAGCAAGAGCGCTTTCTGCATGCGCTTGTCCCGCATGGTGCGCGCTGTATAGACGGCCTCTCCCGTGAACGGGTCGAAGCCCGAGTAGTACATGCTCGTCGCCATCGACATCGGCGTAGGGATGAAGTCCTGGACCTGCCGCGGCCGGATCCCCCGCTTCTTGAGGTAGAGCGCGAGGTCGATCATGGCCGTGATCGTCGAACCCGGGTGACCCGAGATGTAGTAGGGGACGAGGTGCTGATCTTTGCCCGCCTCTTTGCTCGCGCACGCATACATCTCGGCGAAGCGCTCGTAGCTCTCGGCGCCGGGCTTCTTCATCTTGTCGAGCACTTTGTCGTCGACGTGTTCCGGAGCCACCGAGAGCTGCCCCCCGGTGTGATGCCGAGCGAGGGCGTCGATGAACTCCGGTGAGCGCTCGGCGAGGTCGTAGCGCACCCCCGAAGCGACGAAGACCTTGCGCACGCCCTTCTCGTTTCTCACCTTGCTGAGCAACTGCACCAGGGGCGCGTGGTCCGTTTGGAGGTTTTCGCAGACCCCGGGGTGCACGCAGGAGAGGCGCCGGCACGCGTTCTCGATAGCCTCGGACTTGCACTTCATCCGGTACATGTTCGCGGTCGGCCCACCGACGTCGGTGATGACGCCGTTGAAACCGTCCATGCGCCGAAGCTCGCGCACTTCGCGGAGAACGCTCGCCTCGGAGCGCGACTGGATGACCCGGCCCTCGTGCTCCGTGATCGAGCAGAACGTGCAGCCGCCGAAACAGCCGCGCATGGTGACGAGGGAGTGGCGCACGGTCTCGAAGGCGGGGATCGGCTCGTCGTAGGAGGAGTGCGGCTGTCGAAGGAAGGGCAGGTCGTAGAGCTCGTCCATCTCAGCCGTTTCGAGGGGCTTCGCTGGCGAGTTGAAATAGACGGCCTGATGGCCGTGGGGCTGGATGAGGGGACGCCCATTCCCGGGGCTGGTCTCGTATTGGAACGCCCGGCTCATGTCGCTGAACGCGCGCAGGTTCGAGGCGACCTCCTCGTAGCTCGGCAAGAGCACGGGCTTGCCGTCGCGAACGAAACGGCTGGGTTCGAGATGTTCCCACTGCCCCTTGCCCATGACGAAGGCCGTGCCCCTCACGTCGCGGATTTCTTCCATGGGCTCCCCGGCCACGAGGCGCTGGGCAACCTCCCAGACCGGGCGCTCGCCCATGCCAAAAATCAGCAGGTCCGCCTTGGCGTCGAGGAGGATCGCCCGGCGTACCTTGTCACTCCAATAGTCGTAGTGAGCGATGCGCCTGAGCGACGCTTCGATCCCCCCGAGGACGATGGGCACCCCCGGCATGGCTCCGCGAATCAGGTTCGAGTAGACGATCGTGGCTCGATTGGGGCGTGCTCCAGTGCGGCCTCCGGGCGAATACTGGTCGTCCGACCGTACCTTCTTCTGCGCGGTCAGCTTGTTGAGCATGCTGTCCATGTTGCCCGCGGCGACGCCGACGAAGAGGCGCGGACGACCCATGCGCAGCACGTCGTCGGGCCGGTCCCAGCGCGGCTGGGCGATGAAGCCGACACGGAATCCGCGGGCCTCGAGGAAACGAGCGATGAGCACCGGACCAAAGGCCGGATGATCGACGTAGGCGTCCCCGCTGACGATGAGCACATCGAGCTCATCCCAACCGCGGGCCTGCATCTCGGCCCGAGTCGTCGGCAGAAACACCCGCAGGTCGCCGTGCTTTGCCCGGGAGCGTCCGAGTTTCGTGAGACCGGCCATGAGGCCGCTACGTTAGCGCAAAGGCCCGGGAGGAGCCCGCCGAGGGCCGACGCCCTCGCCAGCCTTCAACGATACCGGCGAAGGGCCAGACCGAGGACGAAGACGAGGGAGAAGAGCAGACCGGCGAGATCACGGTTGCCGTCGGGAGAACCGACGGAGCAGGCGATGCACCCAGTACCGTGGGCGGCGAAGTTATTGCCGGTCGAGCCATCCATGCCGGTCGAGCTATCCGTGCCGGTCGAGCTATCCGTGCCGGTCGAGCCATCCGTGCCGACTGACGAGTCGACGGTGCCGGAGTCGGCGGGCACGGCCGCGTCGACAGTCGGGATGCACGAACCGGTGCCGTCGCAGCCGAGGAACGAGGCGCAAGACCCTTCCGGGTCGGTGCCGGAAGCGTAGGGAGTGCAGGTTCCGCCGCTGCCACAGCTTTCGCAGCCACCGCCGCACTCTCGATCGCAGCATACGCCGTCGTTGCAATTGCCATCGATGCAATGCCGCGACCGGTCGCAGCTCGACCCGGGGTCGCGGGAATCAGTACACTCGGTGCCGCCGCAGTATTCGCCAGCTGCGCACTCGGTGTCGACGGAGCAGGACGCACAGGAGGTCGGCGAGGCACAAGAGCGCGTCGCGCACTCGGCCGGCGCGCTAGGCTCGCAATCGCCACTCGAATCGCAGCGGGGCCCCGGCGTCAGGTCTCCGCCACTGCAAACGGTCTCACCGCAGATGGTGCCTGTGGGGGCGTTCGAGTA
This sequence comes from Deltaproteobacteria bacterium, assembly GCA_019312705.1. The sequence continues at coordinate 1,757 of JAFDCW010000386.1, read as the reverse complement.
GTCACTGGTCGAGTTCGAAGGCAAGCACCGATGGCAGGGCGTGTCACCGGGGTCGAGGGCGCCCTCGGCGATACATGTGCCTCCGATAAGACACCACCCGGGTAGAACAGAGTTGCGGCATCTGTTCAAAAATTCACTGCATGTGTCCGGTCCCGTACAGGCGTTGCCGTCGTCACAATCTCGGGCAGGCCCGGAGTCACACGCCCCGGCGCCATCGCAGGTGTCCGAGCTCGTGCAGTACTGGCCATCGAGGCACGCGGCTCCGGCAGGCTCGGGCGTATTGTCGCAGGCGCCGGCGATCTCGTTGCACGAATCGGCGGTGCACTCGTTGGAGTCGTCGCAGTCGCGCGGCGAGCCGTCCGTGCAGACCAGGGTGGCGTCGCACGTAGTCGACACCGTGCAGTAGATCCCGTCGTCGCACGGGTCACCGACGACCACGCATTGGGCGGCGGCCGTGCGCGCCACGGCGGCGGACGCCACCGTGGCCAAGAAGAATCCCAAAACGAGGACTAAGCTACGCACATCCATATCGTGGGCCGAAAGCGCGCGAGCCTCAAGCCCCCAATAAAAATGGCGGTAAATCCCTTTGAGAACTCAGCTCATCCAGTTGGCGTCAGGCTGCAGTGACCATTTGGTCGTGATCTTCTGGACTCGGGACCACAGCTCGACGCCGCCGGGGCCGGTCATGTCTCCCTGACCGAAGCGGGAGGCTTTCGCGCCGCCGAAGCTGAATGGCTCCCGGGGCACGGGAACCCCGATGTTGATGCCGACCATGCCGGTGGGGGCTCGGTCCGCGACGTACCGGGCGACATCGCCACGGCTGGTGAAGACGCTCACCGCGTTGCCGTACGGAGTGGTGGACTGGAGCGCGATGGCTTCGTCGAGGGTGGCGACGCGAATGATCGTCAGCACCGGGCCGAAGAGCTCCTTGGTGGTGCACTCCATCTCCATCGACGCGTGGTCGATGATGGTCGGCGCGAGCCAGTTGCCACCTTCGTACCCTGCCGGCGCCGCGGCGCCGCGGCCGTCGAGGCGAATCTTCGCGCCCTGGTCGGCGGCCTTCTGGATGTCACCCTCGATGCGCTTCCGCGAAGCCTCGTCGATGATGGCGCCCATGTCGGCGCCGAGGGCGACCTTCGATGCGCGCTCGACGATCTTGTCGATCAGGTCGTCCAGATTGCCGACGGCGACCATCAGACTCGCCGCCATGCACCGCTGGCCGGCACATCCGATGAAGGAGCTCACGACTCCGTCGACGGTGACGTCTTCTTCAGCATCGGGGACGACGAGCAGGTGGTTCTTGGCCCCCCCGAGGCAGAGAGCCCGACCATTGCGGCCGGTGACGCGCTCGTAGACCGCACGGGCAACGGGCGTCGAACCAACGAAGCCCAGGGCCTCGACGTCCGGGTTGTCGGCGAGGGCCTCGACCGCTTCACGACCGCCGTGGATGATCGAGAACACCCCGGGCGGGAAGCCGGCTTCGACCATCAACTCGCCGCTCAGGTGAGCGGTGAGGGGCACCTTCTCCGAGGGCTTGAGGATGAAGGCGTTTCCGAGGGTTACAGCGATCGGGTACTGCCACATCGGAACCATCGCCGGGAAGTTGAAGGGCGTGATCCCGGCGACGACGCCGAGGGGCACGCGGCGGGTCTCGCACCAGACGCCGCGGCTCACCTCGAGGGTCGCGCCGACGTCGAGGTTCTGAAGACTGAGGGCGTACTCGATGATCTCGACGCCCTTGAGGACTCCGGCCTTGC
>JAFDCW010000385.1 GCA_019312705.1 Deltaproteobacteria bacterium | reverse complement strand
TCCCCACCCTCACGGCCAAGGCAACGGCGCGTCCGGCAGATACGCCGTATGCACCCGATTGCCCTCCGGCGGCAGGTGCTCTCGCCGCTCCCGGATGAACGCTTCCAACACCTCGTCCTCGACTGCATCCCACGCCTCGGGCTCGAGTCCCACATCCACGACCTCGCGGCCGAGCACCCCCACAATGTCCGGGGCCCGGGCTACGCTGGCGCCGTATTGAAGGAAGAGCGCGAAGGTGAAGACTTCGGACGCGTCGTCGCCGAGGCGGGAAACCTGATCCTCGAGCTCTAGCGCATCGCGGACGACGAAGAGCCCGGACGGCACGCGGCCGGGAACCTTGTCGATGAGCTCGGCGTCGAGGGCTCTGGCGAGGGCCGTTGCCAGCGGTAGGTCCGCGGCGCCGCCGGCGATGATCCTCCGGGGGCCGGTCCAGAGCTCGCGGAGGGCCGTTGTCGCCCGCCCAAGGACGGCTTCCAGGGTCGGCTGGTCGAGGGTGACCTTTCCGTATCGGCCGCCGCCTTCGCCTCGGCCGTCGAGGAGCAGCCCGCCGTGCTCGAGGAAGTAGAAGTCGCGCGCGTCTGCCGGCCCGAAGCAGGGCGGCAGTCCTGCGCGCTCGAGGGCGGCTTCGAGCTTGTGCAGGAGCCGCGGGGCGGCGCCGAGGGATGCGAGCTGGGCTCGGCTGCCCTGGGCGGCCTCGGGGTCCCCCGTCAAGAGCGACGCCCAGGCGAACTCGAAAAGCGCCCCCGGATCGTCCGCGAGGTTCGGGTGCAGGGCCAGGGTCTCGACGACTTCCTGGGGGCGTCCGGCTCGGGCAAGGGCGATGGCGGCTTCGCTTCGCAGTACGGCGTGGAAGGGCGCAATCTCGGCGGCGCGGAGGAGGACCGCCGCCGCGAGGGTGGCATCCTCGCGGCTGAGCAGATTGCTGCCGAGCTCGAAGGCGCGTTGCACGTCACCCGTCGCGTCCGCTGCCCGGGCGAAGAGCACGGCGAGGTCGGTGTCGCCGAGGCGGACCATCAGGTCGGCGGACCGATGAAGAAGCTCCGGTGCGTCCGGCTCGGCGAGCAGCGCCGGACGCAGCGCTGCCTCGGCGCCCGCGAGGTCACCGGTCGAGAGGAGGGCGGCGACGTTGGCGGACGCCGTCGCAATGCGCCGCGCCCGTTCCCGTCGCCCGCCGAAGAAGCGGTCGAACCAGCTCAATGGACTAGAAGTGAAGGGCGGCGTGGCCGGTCGCACGGATCTGGAAGCCTGCGGCGTCGCCCTCTTCCTGGAAGTCGACGCCGCCGATGTTGCACATCGCGCCGCCGACCGAGTCGCAGTTGTCGATGCGCTGGCGGGTGAGGTTGAGGAACGCGATGTCGAAGCCTGCCCCGAGGCTGAAGTACTTGCCGAGGTAGACGTCGAGGCCGGCTCCCGCTTCGATGGTGAGGCCATAGACCGAGACCGAGCTGTTGCCGAGGTCCGAGTGGTTCAGGGAGCCCATCCATGCGTAGCCGATGCCAGCCCGCACGTACGGCTCGAGGAGAGGGACCGGAAGGCGGAGCATCACGTCGAACATCAACGACCAGATGTCGAAGCCACCGGTGTCCTTCGGATAGCTCGCCACCGTGCCTCGGGCGCCGAGGGTCAGGAAGAAGAGCTTGATGCCCGCCGCCGCGTGGCCGGTGTAGCCCGACCCCGAGATCTGATCGACGCCGGGGACGAAGTTGTTGGCGCTGAATGCAGCGAGGTCGACCCACGAGTACCCGAAGCCCACCTCGAGCCAGAGCAGGTCGGCATCCCGGCCGTCGTCGTCTTCTTCGGGCTGGGCCGCCGGGGTCGCGGCCTGGTTCGTACCGCTCGTGGTGCCCACCGGCTCGTGGATGACCGGGGTCTCGGCCCAGGCGTCGCCCGGCTGTGCGCCGCCGGCGGTGGTGGTATCCGCGTCGCCGGCGGTGGCCGTACCTGCGCCGGCTGCCGTCGTAGACCCCGTTGCGGTGGTAGAGGAAGAACTCGAACCATCGTCCGCCGATGGGCTGGGGCTGGCCGCGGGCGCCGGCTCGGCCGGGGCCGCCTCGCGTGCCGCCTCTGGGGCCGGGTCAGCGCTCGGGTCCTGGGCGATCGCGGGGGCTGCGATCAGCGTCAGGGCGGAGAGAAGTGTGAAGAAAAGGCGAACGTCCATAGCCATAGGGTCCCGACCTTCGGCGCGGCCGTCAATCCACTGGCCAATAAGACGGCTCGTCGTCGTCCAGCCGATATCCCCCATCGAGCCACTTTGCGAGGTCGACCCCGCGGCACCGCTGGCTGCAGAAAGGAAAGGAGGACTCGGTAGCCCTCTCCGGGAGCGGTTCCATTACGGCCTTTGAACAGGTCGGGCAGGGGCAGCTCCGGCGGGGTTGGGACGTTGCCATGGCGGGCCTATAGCACGGCGCGCCGCGGTCTCCGGGGCGCCCTTTGCTTTGCTTTCGGGGATTCCATTCTGGGGTAGGCTCCTGCCCGTGAGTGAGGAAATGCAATACGGGACCAGGCGCGAGCGCATCGCCTGGATGGTCTTCGACTTCGCCAACTCCGCGTTTCCGACGATCGCGCTGACCGCCTTCGGGGGCCCCTACTTCGTATCGGTTCTGGCCGACGAGGGAGTCGACCTCGGCTTCGCGACCCTGGGTCCCGCCGCGGCTTGGGGCGCGGCGATCTCGATCGCGATGGGTCTCGTGACCCTCAGCTCCCCTCTGATGGGGGCCCTCGCCGACCGCTCCGGCAAGAAGCGCATCCTCTTGGCGGTCTACGTCGCCGTCTGCGTCGTCGCCACCGCCGGATTGGGCCTCGTCCCCCCGGGAGCCGGGCTTTCGGCGTTCTTGCTCTACATCGTCGCGATCTTCTCGTTCGAAGGGGGCTACGTCTTCTACAACGCCTTCCTGCCCGAGCTCGCGCCCCCGGAGCGCATCGGCAGCCTCTCGGGCAACGGGTGGGCCCTCGGCTACATCGGCGGTCTGCTCGCCCTAGTGCTTTGCTACGGACTGATTCCCGAGGACTACGACGCGGCCGGGGCCGCCCGAGCTTCGAACATCTTCTTCATCGTCGCCGCCTGGTATGGCGCGTTCAGCGTGCCCGCGCTTTGGTTCTTGCACGACCGCCCGCCGGCATCGGGGCAGCGGCGGGGCGGCTATCTCAAGAGCGCCTTCTCCGAGCTGGCCCGCACGATCAAGACCATCAAGAGCTACCGCGTCGTCCTGATCTTCCTGGTGGCGTACTTCCTCTACAACGACGCCATCACCACGGTCATCGAGTTCGTCGGCATCTATACCAAGGAGGTCCTCGCGTTCACGCCGAAGGAGAACGCGATGATCTTCCTCGTCCTGAACCTGGTGGCCGCCCCGGGGGCCATGGGCTTCGGTTACGTGCTCGACCGGATCGGAGGCCGGAAGGCCATCAGCTTGACCCTCGTCCTCTGGGTGATCGTGGTCATCCTCGCGGCCGTTACGTCGACCAAGGAGGCCTTCTGGGGCGTCGCGGCCCTCGCGGCGGTGGTGATCGGGGCCAGCCAGGCGTCGAGCCGGTCGTTGATGGCCCGCCTCGCTCCCAAGAAGCGGGTCGGGGAGTTCATGGGGTTCCTGGCCCTCTCGGGCAAGGCCTCGGCGGTCCTCGGTCCTACGATCTACGGCTTCGTAGCAACGGTCATGGCGGACAAATATGGCGTTGCGATGGGGCACCGAATCGCCATCTCGACGATTGGGAGCTTCTTCGTCATCGCCCTCCTCGTGCTGTCTCGCGTAGACGAGGAGGAGGGCATGCGTCAGGCCGCCGCCGAGGATGCTGAGGGCGAAGACGAGGCCGAAAGCAACGCAGACCCAACCTGAATCGTGGTTTAGTGTCCCTCTGGAACTGACCGCGAGCGCGCCAGGCGCGAGAGACCCGATGATGATGAAAAGCTCTTCGACCGCCGCGCTCCTCAGCAGCTCATGGACGTGCGTCCTTCTGCTCGCCGCCTGCGGCGGAGACGGGGGGCTCGAGTCGCGCTTCGTCGCCGTGCACAACACCATGAGCGCCATGGGCCTCGCCCAGACCGGGGCGATCAGTCAGGGCTCCCTGGCCGAGGGAGACGACGTGACCCTCGACCAAGAGCTTGCGCCGGGGGAGTGCTACACCATCGTGGCCCTCGGCAGCTCGGGCGTGAGCGACCTCGATGTGGTCGTTCGTGACGAAGCTGGTGAAGAGGTGGCGTCCGACAGCACCCGCGGCCGCGAAGCCGCCGTGCAGTTCTGCCCCGAACGCGGGGGTGCCCACCAGGTGGTCGTGCGCATGGCCCAGGGAGACGGGGGCTACACAGTCTCGAGTTGGTCTGGCGGCGTCGGCGGGGCGAGTGCGGCTCGGGCGAGCGGTGGTGGCGGTGTCCAGGGCACGTGCCAGGAGCCGATCGAACTCGTCGCCGGGCAGCCCGCGCATGGCTCGACCGCCGACGGGCAGGCTCGCATGACCGCTGCCTGCATCGAGGGCGCAGCCCCCGAACAGGTGTATCGCCTCCAGGTCGAGGAGCGCTCGCAGCTCACCGCGGTGGTCTCGTCGTCCTATGATGGCGCCGTCTACTTGCTTGGCGCTTGCGGAGATGTGCGTTCGGCGCTGGCCTGCAACGACGACTCCCCGGATACGACCCGGGCCCAAATCGACGCGACGGTCGACCCCGGTGAGTACTTCATCGTCGTCGACGGCTATGAGCAGGAGAGCGGCGAGTACGACCTCGTCGTTCAACTCTCGGCGCTGCAGCCGGTCGCGGCCATTTGCAGCGATGCGACGCCCCTCACGGTGGGTCAGGCGGTGAACGGAACGACGGAAGGCACTCCGAACTACTTCCAGGCGACCTGTGCCGGGGGGGCTCGGTCGGCGGACCGGGTCTACAGCCTCGACGTTCCGTCGCGCTCCCGCCTTCGGCTGCGCCAGCAGTCGAGCCACGACGGCGCGCTTTACGTGCGCCGGGCGTGTGACGACCCGACCAGCGAGATCGCCTGCAACGACGACTTCCGTTCTGAGAACCACTCCCTCATCACCACCGTCGTCGACCCGGGGCGGTACTTCGTATTCTCGGACGGCTTCGGCAACGGCCAGGCGGGGACCTACACCCTCGAAGCGCAGCTCACTGCCGACGGCGGTGGCGGCGCCACCGGCGAGACCTGCGCCGCTCCCGGGACCGCGTCGATCGGCCAGGAGGTGGAGATCGACACCTTCGAAGCCCGGGACGACCGCTCGGGGAGCTGCGGTGGCGGCGGCGGCCCCGATGTCGTCTACGAAGTCTCGGTGCGCGCCCG